>JBKDZK010000125.1:0-4640 GCA_047971205.1 Draconibacterium sp. | reverse complement strand
AAGAGCAGACAAAATTCGACTTACATCCCGATTTTGTATTCAACAAAAGTTGTTTTTCGGACAACACTCACAGCCCCGGAATCAACACCTTGAAAATATTAGTTTAATTTTTCCGTGTACGAACACGACAATTGAAAAAATTGCTTAGTTTTGTATGCCTTCGAAAGGACAAATAAAGCTAAAAAACCTATAAAACAAAGAGCTATCGAATCAAATAGACAAATACGGATCAAAGATATCGCAGCCCGGGCAAAGGTTTCCATCGGAACGGTGGACCGCGTGTTGCACAACCGTGGTGAAGTGGCCGAGTCGACCCGGAAAAAGATCCTCGAAATTGTGGAGGAGCTGAACTATCAGCCCAACATCCTGGCCAGTACACTGGCATCGAAAAAATCGGCTGTTTTTGCCACTTTAATGCCTCAGCCCCTGTCGGAAGATGCTTACTGGAGTAAACCATCGAAAGGCGCACAAAAGCGAATTGCCGAATTGCGGCAGTACGGGCTTCAGATGCAGCCTTTTATGTTTAACCAGGGCGATTCAAAAAGTTTTGAAAAAGAAGCCCAACGGATACTCGAATTGCAGCCCGACGGTGTGGCGCTCGCGCCTTTTTTCAAAAAGGAAGCGCTGCGCTTTATCGATCAGCTGAATGAGCTGAACATTCCCTTTGTGTTTATCGACTCCGAGATACGGGATGCCGGCCAGCTGAGCTACATCGGGCAGGATTCGTACCAAAGCGGACTGGTATCGGGCAAATTGCTCGATATGATCTTACCCGACGGGAATATCCTGGTGATCCACTTTGCGCGCGAAATGGACAACCAGAACCACCTTATCCAGCGAGAAAAAGCGTTTTACGACTGGTTCTCGCAACAAACCGGATCACCTCACCAGCTTTTTACTACCGATGTGGCCGATACAGACGATCCGGCATGGGAAGAAAAAATAGAGAACAAAATACGCTCGAACCACATTCAAGGCATTTTTGTAACCAACTCGAAAGTTTTCAATGTAGGTAGCCTGCTGGAGAAAAAAGGGATCAACAACATTAAAGTGATCGGTCATGACCTGCTTAAAGAGAACGTTAGTTACCTGAAAAAGGGCCTGGTGCATTTTCTGATCTGCCAGCGTCCCGAAGAACAGGGTTACGAAGCCATCAACAAACTGTTCAGAAGTGTGGTGCAGAAACGAACCATCGACGAGAAGAACTACACGTCGATCGATATCATTACCAAAGAAAACGTTGACTATTACAAAGAATTTAAATAAACCGAAAAGAATATGAATCCATTATCATTTAACGATTTACAGGGAAAAGTTTGTGTCATTACCGGAGGCGCCGGTGTTTTGGGAAGTGCCATGGTAAAAGCCATCGCTTCGGTGGGCACAAAAATCGCCATTGCCGATATCAACAAGGAAGTGGCTGATAAGGTAGCAGCTGAAATTGCAGCCGAATCGGGAGCACAGGTTATTGGTGTGGAAGCCAACGTACTCGACAAGGCTTCGCTCGAAAAAGCCAAAGCCGAGATCAACGAAAAACTGGGCGAGATCGACATCCTGATCAACGGAGCCGGTGGCAACAGCCCGCAGGCCACTACCAAAGTAGAGCAGATACTGGAAGAAAACATCGATAACCTGGAAGACAGCTTCTACGGTCTCGAAATGGAAGGTTTCGATAAGGTTTTTGCACTGAATTTCAAAGGCACGCTATTGCCAACCATGGTTTTCACTACCGATATGCTGAAAAACCGCAAAGGCGTTGTACTGAACGTGTCATCGATGAATTCGTACAAACCGCTCACAAAAATTCCGGCCTACTCAGCTGCCAAAGCTTCGATCAATAATTTCACCGAGTGGTTAGCGGTGCATCTGGCCAAAGTGGGTATTCGTGTAAACGCCAGTGCACCTGGATTCTTTATTACACACCAGAACCGTTTCCTGGTTACCGATAAAAAAACAGGTGGCTACTCGCCGCGCGGACAAAAAATTGTGGACAATACACCGATGGGTAAATTCGGAGAACCCGAAGATCTGCAGGGAGCAACCTTGTTCCTGATCTCGGATATTTCCAACTTTATCACAGGCATCGTTATCCCGGTTGACGGTGGATACAGTGCTTTTGGCGGTGTATAGATCTTAATTGTAATCAGTAAAAACCAAAACAATACAAAAGCCGGGGTGCTGCTCCGGCTTTTTAAAACAAGAGCTTCGTTAACGCTAACGATCTACCAAAAATCAAAATAGTAATCGTAAAAAAAGGATTAAAAAATGTCATTGGAACAAACATGGAGATGGTACGGGCCCTCTGACCCGGTAACTTTGCAGGACATCAGACAGGCAGGCGCAACAGGCATTGTAACGGCTTTACACGAGATTCCAAACGGGAAAGTTTGGAGCCTGGAAGCGCTGGAAGAAAGAAAACGTTTTATCGAATGGGACGACAGCACCACCCCTGCCCGCCCGCGGGGACTTACCTGGTCGGTGATCGAAAGCATTCCCGTGCACGAAGATATTAAACAAGCCCGCCCCAACCGCGACAAGCTGATCGAAAATTACATCGAAAGCATCCGTAACGCAGGAAAAGTGGGAATACCGGTGCTTTGCTACAATTTTATGCCGGTGGTTGACTGGACACGCACCAATCTCCACATGGAACTGGAAGACGGTGCCCGCGCACTGTGTTTCGACATGGTGGATTTTGTGGCCTTTGATGTGTTTATACTCCGCAGAAAAGGAGCAGAAGAAGCCTACAGTGCTGAACTGCAGAAAAAGGCACAGCGCCGCTTCGAGAGTATGAACAGTGAACAGCGTTACGAACTGGAGAAAACCATCATTGCCGGGTTGCCGGGTGCCGAAGAATCGTACACGCTGGAACAATTTCAGGCTAAACTGGATGAGTACAAAAACATCGATGATAAAACCTACCGCGAAAACCTGAAGTATTTTCAGGAAAGAGTGGCTCCGGTTGCCGAAGAAAGCGGTGTTAAACTGGCCATTCACCCCGACGATCCGCCATTCTCGTTATTTGGGTTGCCACGGGTGGTCAGCACCGAAAAAGACCTGGAGTACATTCTGAATATTTACGACAGTGTTTACAACGGATTTACGATGTGCACCGGTTCGTACGGTGTACGCGCCGACAACGACCTGGTGGGAATGGTAAAACGCCACGGTGCAAAACTAAACTTTGCCCACCTGCGCAGTACGCAACGCGACGAGCTAAACGGCTTTCACGAAGCCAGCCACCTGCAGGGCGATGTGGATATGTACGGCGTGATGCTGGCCATTTTAAAGGAACAACGCAAACGCCAGGCAGTGTACCGCCCCGATTACCGCATTCCGATGCGCGCCGACCACGGCCATACCATCCTCGACGACCTCAATAAAAAAACCAATCCGGGTTACTCGGCTATTGGTCTTTTACGCGGAATGGCTGAACTTCGCGGGTTGGAAATGGGTATAAAAAGAAGCGGAGCGGTTTTTAGCGAATAAAATTTTCCGAAATTTCCGAAGTTAAAAGGAGAAACCAGTGAAGCCGGTCGGGTAGCAATCCCCGGCCGGTTAATAAATCAAAAGAACATGAGTATCCAACGAAAACAAAACTACAACTACTCCAGGCTGGTACCCACCAGTATGGGTACACGCATCACTCCCGAGAACGGGCAACCTGTTCACAGCAGCGACAAGTTTACCTTGTTCGCTACCAGCGCCGAAACCAACGTAGCCAGTATTGCATCATACTTAGGCATGCCGGTGAAAGTGCTCACCACATTTGTAAAGGGAAGTCCGATTGCCCAATTCATCAAAAGCAATTTAAGGGCGCGCAACATGGATTACGAAGGCCCCGAAGTTCCCCAGGGCGATCCGTGGGGTTACCGCCACCAAATCAACATTGCCGACAGTGGTTACGGTTTGCGTGGCCCGCGTGTGTTTAACGACCGTGCCGGAGAAGTAGGCAGAACACTGAATGTAAAAGACTTTGACCTGGAACGGATTTTTGGCGAAGAAGGCGTTCAAATCGTTCATCTCTCGGGGTTGATAGGGGCGCTATCTCCGGAAACCACACAATTTTGCCTCGAAGTGGCCCGGACAGCCAAAAAACATGGCAGCCGCATTTCCTTCGACCTCAATCACCGGGCATCTTTCTGGAAAGGTCGCGAAAAGCAACTACGCAAAGATTTTACCGAAATAGCATCGGTATCCGACATACTTATCGGCAACGAAGAAGATTTTCAGTTGTGTTTTGGTATTGAAGGACCTGAAGCAGGAGGCGAAGGGTTGAATGCTAAAATCGATGGTTTTAAAGGTTTGATCAACCGTGTAAAGGAGACATTTCCAAATGCATCGGTTTTTGCCACTACCCTGCGCGAGGTGATCAGCGTAAACGAACACCTTTGGGGCGCCATTATGCTTGAAGGCGAGAACTGGCATGTGGTTGAACCCCGTCCGATAAAAGTACTCGACCGCATTGGCGGCGGCGATGGTTTTGTAGGAGGAATGCTCTACGGAATCCTAAAAGAATTGGAAGCCGGAAAATGGGCACAATTTGGCTGGGCAACCGGCGCCATGGCAACTACCTTCCTTACCGATTACGCACAACCGGCCGACGAAGAACAGGTATGGAGCATCTGGGGTGGAAACGC
>JBKDZK010000124.1:0-32948 GCA_047971205.1 Draconibacterium sp. | reverse complement strand
CACTTCTCGTACGAAATATAACTGGCCGTAATGTCGTAATTCCCGGGTTTTACATCCTCGAAGGAGAATTCCACGTCGAAACCGGTGTAACATTTTTTATCGGTCCCCTCCAGTTTTACTTCCACTCCCACCAGTGTTTCCCCGGTTTTATCGTCGGTTACGGTACCGGAAATAGAAACGCTGGCAACTTCGGCGTTGAGTACTTTATGTTCTTTCTCGTCGGCTGAAACCGTCAGGAAAAAGGTAAAAACCAGAATAATACTTAAAAGAGTTTTCATTGACATGCGATTCGATAACGCAAGCAAAAGTATAGCTCATTCATTACATCCGAATTGCGATTTTATTACAAAATGATTAAAGGTTTTAGGAGCCGGCACAAAAAAAACGTCTGCCTTTTAAAGGCAGACGTTCTATGCAGTGTTTTAATGACATCAGGTTTTAAATCCCGGTGTAGTCTCTTTCGTTGATTACCACACCCATTTCGTTGTAGCTTTTCCATGTCCCGGTTTTTTCACCGTCTTTGTAACAAAGTTCATACTTCAAGTGGCCGTCTTCATCCCAAACGTACCAGTTTCCGTCTTTCTTACCGTCTTTGTAAGATGCCTGTGCTACTTTGGTGCCTTTCAGGTTGAAAGTCAACCAAATTCCATGCATCTCATTTTTTCTGTAAGAACGAACTTCGTTAACCTGACCATCTTCAAAATACAACTTACATTCGCCGTCTTTCATGCCTTTGATGAAATTGGTTTCCATTTTCACCTGGCCGTTGTCGAAGTAAGTGGTGTACTTACCGGTGTAAAGTTCAGAATCCTGGTAATAAATACCGTCTATTTCAGTCAGATTCTGAGCATTTACTGAAAACACTATCAACAAAATTCCAACAAAAAATGCTAGCTTTTTCATGATAGCCTCCTTTTTTGATAATTGTGTTAACGTCATTCTAGTTAACGCAAAGTTAACAAAAAAGATACACGGCTTAATACTTCTGTAACATTTTTGCAACACAAATGAAACAGGCGCTTTGCTCAAAAAAAAGAGCCCCGGGCAAACCCGAGGCTCCAAGGAAGGTTCTACAACCTTCCTGCCATTAAACACTGCGTAGGCTTTATGTATTTTGAATTATTTCACGTATAGCAACTACCCACTTCTACTATAAAGTAGTGTCTTTCCAGGCCCAGCCCGAAATATCGATTGCAGCGGCATCTTTTCCAGAGTTCAGTGTGTATTTACTGGTTTCTCCTGAAATTAAAGTAGCATCGGCATTGCCGCCTGCAATTTGCACATTGGACAGTGCGCCTGCATCTTTCATGTCCAGGTCAACATCGTACCCACTTAAATGCAAACCTGTTATGGTTGCTCCCGATTCTTTTTTGAACTGCAAAGCAATTCCCCCCACGGTTGAGATGGAAGTTACGTTGGTGAAAAAAGGATTGTTGTTGACCTTATCCCCTTCGAAAGCAGTAGAAAATCCTGCTACGGTATGCGAGATGTAGGTATTGGTAATTCCACCATTCCATCCTTCTGTCCAGTCGATGGCATCGTCTTCACAGTTTTCCACATAAATGTTGGTTACGGTTGCCGCACCTCCAAAGAATTCGATCCCGTCATCAGAACCATCAAATACGGCGATGTTTTCAAGTGTCGTTCCCGATCCAACAGCATAACAAGAAACCCCGTTGTATTGCGACTCTTCGTTGATCTGAGCTCCGGTTCCACGGATAACAAGGTAGGTTACCGAACCAGAATTGTCAGTGTTATCGGTACCTCCGTAAATAAATCCGCCTACTTCGGCTTCAGCATTTACTCCGGCAGAAGTTACCCCTTTCCCACAGATGGTTAAACCACCCCAATCGCCGGGTTGGCTTAAGTCGGAGGCAATAACTACCGGTTCTTCCGCAGTACCGTTAATGAAAATTTTTCCACCCATTAGCACAGCAATGTAAACATCGGTACCACCGTTGTCGGCATGGATTTTAGTACCGGCAGGAATCGTAAGCTTGGCGCCGTCCTGAACAATATAAGACCCTGTTAAACGGTAAGCCTTACCGGGGTCGAGTGTTACATCACCGGTAACATTGCCATTCAGCTTAACAACTTCTACCAATTCTGCGTCAATCCAGGTCCACGCGCTGGGATCAACTGTTGGAGCAGCGTTGTATGATTTGGCCGGGTCGGCTGTTTCACCATCAATGATCACATTTGCCAGCGGGCCATTATCTTTCATATCGATGGTAGTTGTGTACCCACTCAGCGACAGGCCGGTGATGGTCATGCCCGATTCTTTTTTGAATTGAAGCGCTATACCACCGGTTGTTGAAACAGCTGTTAGGTTGTTGATTTTTGGATTGTTGTTTACTTTATCGCCTTCCAAAACCGTTGAGAAACCTTCGATGGTATGCTCAACATACGCATTGGTTACCGTTCCACTCCAACCTTCTGTCCAGTCGATGGCATCGTCTTCGTTGTTTTGCAGAAACAGGTTACTAACCGACACAGTTCCTCCAAAAAATTCAACACCATCATCAGAACCATTAATAACTGCCACGTTGTTAACGCTTGTTCCGGAACCAACAGCATAAAACGAAACACCATTATACTGCGACTCTTCATTAATCTGAGCACCGGTTCCTTTAATAACCAGGTAACTGATCGACCCCGAATTGTCGTTGTTGTCGTTCCCGCCATAAATGAATCCACCTACTTCGGCTTCAGCATTTACCCCGGCACTGGTTTCGGCTTTACCACAAAGTGTTAACCCACCCCAGTCGCCGGGATTGGCATTAGCCGAAGACATGATAACCGGGCTATTTTCGGTTCCGTTGATTTCAATCTTTCCGCCCATTAAAACGGCAATGTACACTCCTGTACCACCGTTATCGGCAATAATATTTGTACCGGCAGGAATCGTAAGTGTTACACCATCAGCAATAATAAATGAACCGGTTAAACGGTACGAACTCGAGGCTGATAAGGTGTAATTTTCTTCGAGGGTTCCTTCCATCACCCCATTGTCCAGGTTTTCAATTACCTCAGGCATTTCGATTGGGGTAGGATCGTCACTGCAACCAGCTAACACTGCTGTTGCAAATAAAGCAAGACTAAAAAGTTTAAAGATTGACTTTTTCATTTCTAATCAATTTTAATTTTATACGTTTCGTAAACTGTTAATTCAGATTTATCTTAAGTTCCAGGCCAAAGCCCAGTCCTTTTTTATAAGAGCTCACTACATCGGTGAATGCTTCGCCCGACAAAGGCTTAATTTCCTGTGTTTGTTCAATTTTGGGGTTCAACAAGTTTTTAGCAGAAAATTTCAGGGCAAAAGTTTTGTTGATCTCTTTGCTAACTACCAGGTCAAGTGTTGCAAATCCTTTTTCGATGATTTCGTTGTTGAACAAGGTAGCGCTGTTGGCAAAGTCTTCAGGCGCTCCCAGCGCCAGTATTTTGTCAGATGAGTAGTTTCCGGTTACAGTGGCCTGAAATTCGTTTTCTGTATTGGAAGAAAAACTCAGTGCCCCGTTAAAAATAAACCCGGCAGCACCCTGCAAATCGGTTTCCGTTTTACTGTTATACTGGAAAATCTCATATAAATCCTGATTAAACCACATCTTTGTGGCGTTCAGTGTCATGTTCAGCTCCGGAGTTTCTGTGGTTTCTGCTTTAATGATATCAAAGCGGGCTTCGGCCTCTACTCCATATACATCGGCCCGTTTGCCGGTATTGGCAAAAAAGAAGTTACCTGACGATCCACGGGTTTGTGCCATGTTGATCGGATCATTGATCATTTTGTAGAAACCAGTCAGCGAGAATAATTCTCCGGCTGTCGGGAAGAATTCCCATTTCAGGTCGAAATTGTAATTGTCAGATTTCACCAAGTCGGGATTACCTTTGGTTACCTGTCCGGTAGGTGAAACATATTCAAAAGGCGCCAACTCTTTAAATTCAGGAAGCGTAATGGTTTTACTGGCAGCAAACCGGAACAAACTTTTTTCGCTAAGGTTGTACTTTACTACCAGAGCAGGTAGTATGTTGTTGTAAGTGTTTTTTAAACTTCCAACCCGTCCAACATAGTTCGTTACATCCCAAGCTACGTTAAGTTCATCTACTTCGTAACGCACCCCTACATTTCCTGAGAATTTATCTTTTCCAAAATCCACATTCCAAAATCCGGCATACACATTCAGAGTTGCATTGTACGCATCGGACTTTACTTCCCTTAGAAACAATTTTCCATTTCGGTACAGATCCTGGTTGTTGAGTACTTCGTCGAGGTTGTCGATCGACTGTGCTTTTACATCTTTGGCTTTCACTCCGTAAGGAAGAGAATAAAAGTCACGGCTTTTCCTTCTGAAATTTCCGCCATAGTTTAGTTTCAGTTTTCTGTTGTCTTCATCAACAAAGGAGATAATGTCTTTCAGATAACCGTTCCATTCATCGTCGCTGATGGTTTGCATCGATTTTTTCTGCTGAAAATCTCCCACATAAGCAAAACCTACTGAGTTTTCATCCAACATATTTACT
Organism: Draconibacterium sp.; assembly: GCA_047971205.1. Lineage (GTDB taxonomy): Bacteria > Bacteroidota > Bacteroidia > Bacteroidales > Prolixibacteraceae > Draconibacterium. The sequence goes on along the minus strand of JBKDZK010000124.1, from coordinate 28,430 downwards.
TCGTTGCGAATACGGTTAGGCTCGTCAGCATTCACGATGTTGTACCCGGCCGCCCATTCCAAACGATTTTTATCGCTGATCTTGTGAGTTCCCAGTAACTGGTTAATAAATATCTGTGTTTCTTTCAGGTTCTGGTCGCGCACAAATGCGGCTTCCTGTTGCGGCAACTGGTCGTAAACGTAACCCTCACCGTTTCGGCCTTGTTCGTAAAGCTGGTCGATGGTTTTGAAAACCACCAGGCTGTTGAGATTAATGGAGTTATCCTTGTTAAAATCGTAAGCCATATTCAGTAAGCCGGTGGTATTGAATTCCGTTTCAAAGCTTTCGGCATCGGTAAACGAATTGTTCAACACATTGGAACGGTACTTTTTATAAATGCCGGTTTCATATTCCGATGCATTCGAATGCGATACGGTTGCAAACACCGCAAAATCGTTCTCAAACAGTTTAAATTTCTTTCCTCCCAACACCGAAAAACTGCGATCGATCGGGAAACTACGTTCTGTGGTATTCCAACTTTGAAATTTGATGGCATCTTTGGTAGTATATGGAGCCTGATAGACCCCGAAACTTACATCGTTCAGGTTCTGCGTGGCTTTAAAATTGCCAAAAACACCCTTGCTTAAAATACTGGTATTCGATCCGGCGCCTACTTCCAGTGCAATTTTTTCACTCGCAGTTTTCGAACTGATGTCAACGTTGCCCGACGATTGGTCCGCATATCCTTCCGTGGTATATGTCTTATTAATACCTACATTTTTTATTACATCGGTTGAAAACAGGTTCAAATCAATGTTCTTTTTCTCAACATCGTCAGAAGGAATGGGCAGACCATTCATGGTTGTCGACAAATACCGGTCGCCCAATCCACGAATGTAAACATCTCCGGATCCTTCGTTTTTAGTAACTCCTGAGATTTTTGTAGTAGCTCCCGCAGCATCAGAAACCCCAAGACTCGAAAGACGCTTTGATCCAATACTTTCCTTAATTCCCGACGAATTTTTCTGATCGAGTAGCAACATACTTTCCGATTCGCGGTTGGCCTTGGCCACTACCTGAACGCCTTCCAACTCGAGAGTGGCCGGCGACAGCGCTACATTTAATGTTACTTCTTCATTCGGTTTTACCTCAATGTTCAATTCCTGCGAATCATACGAGATAAAAGAAATCAGTAAGGTATATTTTCCGGCTTGAACTTTCTGAACCAGAAAATTCCCGTCGAAATCGGTAATGGTACCCTGCGAGGTCTCTTTTAACATTACCGTAGTTCCTATTAATGTTTCTTTGGTTTTTGCATCGATCACGGTTCCTTTTACCGAACCGGTTTGTGCAACAGCTGAAATCGCTTGAATTAGCAGTAAGATGCTAATAACAATTCTGTTCATACGCTAAAAAAATGTGCAGTGTTAATGTCTATTATTAATTCCGGGAGCAAAGCAAGACCAATAATGTTACAGGGCGATTAATACCCCTTTAAACTATTATTACATTTGCTTAACAGAATTGCAATATCTTCCCCTATTCCGCACAAAATACTGATATCATGCATTATATGCACATAGAGCCAACAGGAACCAGCTTTTCAGTTTGCGTTTTGGCCCGCTGATAAATCAATTGTTTATATGAATATCCGTTTTGACACCTAAATGATTTTTAGCACGCGGATTTCGCAGAAAAGCGCGAATTACAGCAGCTTGTTCTCTGAAAAATCTCCGATAAATAGCGTAATCTGCGTGAACTTTTTCTTTTTAGGCAAAAATGCGGATATTCATTATTATTTATTTTGGATATCCGTTTTATATCATAGTCTTCATTAACACGTCATGCTGAACTTGTTTCAGCATCTATTGCTCCATATAATCAGTCATTTGTAAATAAGACCCTCAAATAAATTCAGGGTGATGCCCTGATTGTGATTGATTACGGATATTCAATTGTTTATTAACAGAAAGGGGAAAATAAAATGGTACTTATTTAATGGAAAGCGAAAAAAGGAATTCCACCCCGCCTTTGGGACGATTTTTCACCGACACCCGACCGTTGTGAAGATGGATCGCATTTTTAACAATCGCTAGGCCCAGGCCGGTGCCACCGGTAACACGCGAGCGCCCTTTGTCAACCCGGTAAAAACGCTCAAAAATACGCGGCAGATGTTCTTTTGGAATCCCGCCGCCCGTATCGGAATAAGAAAAATAAAAATACCGTTCGTCGCGGTGGTAGCATTTGATATGAATACGGATTCCCTGCCCGCCGTAATTTATCGAATTCTCCACCAGGTTCTGAAACACGGAAAACAGCAGCGATTCGTTTCCGTTTATCACAGTATTGAGCTTTACCTCGTCGATGAATTCAATTTTATTGTGCTCGATCTTGCTCGAGAAATATTCGTAAACATCGTTGGTGATCTTTTTAATATCCACCTGTTTCATTTCGAACAGCTCGCCCGCATCTTCAATATTGTTGATCAGCGAAATATCGTTGATCAGTGCCGTTAGCCTTTCGGATTGAAAAAATGCCTTTTCCAGGAAATACTTTTGCTTTTCTTCCGGAATGGGCCAGTTTTCAAGAATCGTCTCCAGGTAGCCCCGGATGGACGAAAGCGGCGTTTTTAACTCGTGGGCAATGTTCGAGGTAAGCTGCTGCTTCATTAAGCGTCTCTTCTCCAATCGGGTAACATCTGTCACAACCACCTCAAAACTGCGGTCGGCAAAAATGATGGAGTAGATCCTGAAATACTTTTCTTCCTTCGAAACCGTATAATCGAGCTTTGGGACTCTGCTTTCCAGGTCAACCGCATCGTTTTCCAGGTAAGCCAACAAAAATGAATGCAGCTTTCTAAATGACGAGCTATCCAGCATTTCGGTAGCCGAAACCACTTCCTTTTTCGAAAGCAGGTTCACCATTTCAATAAACTTCCCGTTCGAAAGCGTCATCACCTTTTGCGGCGAGAAAAAGGCAATTCCTTCATCCAGTGCATCGAGGTGATTAAAAAGCTTTTCCTTTTCCGTGGAAAGGTCATCTTTTGTCTTTTTCAGGTTGTTGTAAATCTGGATGATCTGCCCGCTGATAATGCCCAGTTCGTTGGCCGGAAATTTTGTGTCGAAAGCCACCAGTTCGTTGCTTCCGGCGCGCACCGCAAAATCCTTCAGTTTGGTAATAGTATACGAAAGCTTAATGGTTACAAGCACCAGGATCAACCCAATAACCAGGAAAAGAACCACCATAAAAGTGATGAACTGTGTACTGGTTTTCAGGAAATCTTTTACGGTAACATCGAAAACAAGGGCGGCACGAATGTAATAATGTGGAAAAAGCCGTGCATAATAGTAGAACTCCTGGCTGGTGGTAGCCGAGGTACGAATGTTGGCACCACTCCCGTTGGCACGCGCCCTCATTACCTCGGGGCGGTTGTAGTGATTCTCCATCGACGAATAGTCTTTCACAAAACTATCGTACAGCACCTTTCCTTCTTTGCTGATAACCGTAATACGCGGATTGGTTTCGGGAAGAATACTGATCAGATCAGCCAAATCAGCGACATGATTATCTTCCAGCAAATGGTTTTCCCGAATAAATTTATCGGTGATTTCGGTAATGTTGTCCAGTGTATTTTCGAGCCGCGCCCGCTTGTAGCTTTTTTCGCGCTGGTACTGGAATGCCAAAACCGCAATGGTGAACAGGATAAATACCAGGATGTAGTAGAAAAATATTTCGCCCCTGAATGATCTTTTCACTGTTCAGAAAATTAGCTATTGAAAACAGTATCCGTAACCCGATTTGCCTTTTATGTAAGCTCCGTATTCGCCTATCTTTTTACGCAAACGCGCAATGTTAACATCCACATTTCGCTCGGTAACAATTACATCGTCCTGCCAGATACGCTTTAGAATTTCGTCGCGGCTAATGTACTGTCCCATGTTTTTAGCCAGCAGCGAAAGAATTTCGTATTCTTTTCGGGTCAGATTAACGGGCTCGCCTTCAATGGTGGTGATCTTCTTTCTCAAATCGATCTTCATCTCTTTGAAGCTGATCACATTGGAATCATTTCCCACACGGCTCCCTCTTTTCAGAATGGCCTTGATACGCGCCACCACTTCTTTAATCGAAAAAGGTTTTGAGATATAATCATCACCCCCAACATTAAAGCCGGTCAGCACATCGTTTTCTTCTACTTTTGCCGTCAGAAAAATAATGGGGACCGACAACTGCATCTCTTTCCGGATAACATTGGCTACTTTATAGCCCGAAACGCCTTCCATCATTACATCCAGCAAGAGAAGATCAAAATCCTGGATATTCTTTTTCAAGGCTTCTTCGCCCGAGTGGGCAATCTTGATTACAAAACCTTCGCTTTCGAGGTTAAACTGCAAGATTTCACACAGGTCTTTCTCATCATCAACAATGAGTATCTTGTATTCTTCTTCCATAGATGCAATTTTCGGCTTCGATATTTCCCTGATCAATCAAAGAAGTAATCAGCACTTTGATTTACAACGACGAAATTAATTAAAATAAGTCAGATTACGCCAGAACGATTCATCAGATTCAACTTGCAGTCAACCATTGTATTTCGTATGTTAGCAAAAGGTTATCTCTCTGTTACAGTTCTATTGCATTTCTGTTACAAATCCATTGCATTTATGGATAAAAGTAATTTCATTCCGGTTAAAGATTCATTACAAAACGATAACTTCTATTTTTGCGCGAATTGCTAAATAAACGATTGAAATGAAGAAGACACTGCTGCAGCTTTTTATGCTTTTTTATACACTCTCCGGTTTTTCCCAGGAAAGTACTTTTCAGCCTTCGGGCTCTGCCTTTGCCTCCATTTTTGCCAATTACCACCAGGGACTGACAAGCAGCGCCGCCGACGAGTCGGCTTTTGAACTGGTACGTGGGTACATTGGGTACCAATATCAGTTCAGCCCCGAATTTTATGCAAAAGTCAACCTCGATATTGGTAGTCCCGAAGACCTTTCGGAATATGCGAAAGCCCGCCGTTATGCTTACTTCAAGAATGCCTTTTTGCGCTATACTGAAAACAAGCTGGAAGTGGAATTCGGGTTGATCAGTTTACGGCAATACAAACTGATGGAGGATGTTTGGGAGCGCCGCTACCTGATGAAAACACTCGCTGATGAATATTCCATAGGCCCTTCAGCCGACCTTGGGATGAACATTAATTATACTTTCTCTGATTCCTGGGAAATAGACTTTACCGTAATGAACGGCGAAGGGTACAACAACGTACAAACCGACGGTATTTTTAAGTATTCGCTGGCCACCACCATTGTGCCTGTGAAAAACTTTACCACCCGTTTGTACTACGATTTTACCAACAACGATCTTTTGCAATCTACCTACCACATTTTCCTTTCTTACAATTTTAAGAAAAAAGCAAACATAGCAGGAGAAGTGCTTTACCGCACCAACGAAAAATGGAAAGACGGGCGCGACCGTTATGGTTACTCAATTTTTGCCAAGTACAACATCACCGGGAAATACCAGTTATTCGCCCGCTTCGACCAAATGGCTTCCAACAAGCTCAGCGGGGAAGAAAACCCGTGGAACCTTGCCAACGACGGAACAGCCCTGGTAGCCGGTATTCAGTACGAGCCCATAAAAAAAATAAAAATGGCGCTGAACTACCACGATTGGGTGCCCTATGCAGCGAATGGAAAAACCAAGGCCTTTATTTTTCTCGACCTGGAAGTTAAACTGTAAAATCTGAAACCATGCAAAACCGGATAATCATATTTCTGCTTGTAGCGGTAACTGTTATTGCGTGCCGTAAAAGCGACTACATACTGGAAGGAAACAGCGAAACCATCACCGACAATGGCCTTGGCACCGGCACCGTTACCTGGACAAAAGACAAAGAATACGTGTTGGAAGGCTTTATTTTTGTAAACGACGGCCAGGTGCTGACCATCCAAGAGGGAACCGTCATTCGCTTTAAAAGCGGGCAGGCCGAAAATGCAAGCGCATTGATTGTGGCCCGCGGCGGGAAGATCATTGCTGAAGGAACGGAAGCCGAACCCATTATATTTACCGCAGAAAGCGACAACCTGAACGGCTCTGTTACAAGAGAAATACGCGGATTGTGGGGCGGACTGATCATTTTGGGTAACGCACCGATCAATTTAAGCGGAGGCGAGGCTTCCATCGAAGGAATTCCGCTGGCCGAACCACGCGGACTTTACGGCGGAATCGACGAGAACGACAATTCAGGTATTCTGAAATACGTTTCAATCCGTCACGGAGGCACCAACATTGGCGACGGAAACGAAATCAACGGCCTGACACTGGGCGGTGTAGGCAATCAAACCCAAATCGATTACGTGGAAGTTATTTCGAACGAAGATGACGGTGTGGAGATTTTTGGCGGCACGGTTAGCCTGAAACACATGGTGGTTTCGGGTTGTGGCGACGATTTGTTTGACTACGACCTGGGATGGTCGGGCAACGGACAGTTCTGGCTGGGAGTACAGGAAGACCCTCCGGGCGATAACCTTATTGAGGCCGGCGGCGGCGTGGATCCTATCTACGGAATACCAAATTCGCTCCCCAACCTCTTTAACCTTACCCTGGTCGGAAGTGGAAAATCGAGTACCGGAACCTGCGTTAGTTTTGAAAAGAATGCAGGCGGAATCATTGCCAATTCAGTTTTTGTAAACAAAGACAAAGGCATTTCGATGGAGGTAACCGACCAGCAACACGATAGCTACAACCAGTGGAAAAACGGCAAACTGTCGATCAAAACCAACCTGTTTTACGATGTAGCCTCTTCCACTCCGGAAAGTATCTTCAAATTATCGGGTCTCTATTCCCCGGAAATGGCCAATGAATGGGCAGCTGCTTTCAACACATCCAAAAACGAGATTGGCGATCCTAAAATCAATAGCGCTTCAGGAGATTTTGTTCCGGAAGAAAAAATAAAGGGCGATCTGCTGGATTATCCTCTCCCCTGGTTTCAGGTGGTTGATTTCAAAGGTGCTTTTGGCGAAGACAACTGGATCGAAGGCTGGACACTGCTGTCTCAGCAATAATCGAAAACATGCTCACCTTCCGGTATTCCGGGATAATTTTTTTGCATCGAACTTTCCTGACTTGTGAGATATTATACCGATTAGTGATTGATTGAGTCTTAAATTCGTTGTACTCTTCAATTATCTATCGGCATTAATCCCGAGCTTTCGGGATAATTTCATCATTTCACTTAAGGTTCACATTGAAAAACAGTATTAAGAAACACCCATGTATCTTCTATGTTCCTTTTTTAAAGTTGATTTTTCTTTGTTGTTAAGCTATCTCCTCTATTATGGGGATGTTATTTTTGTTATATCAAGAAGCGGTCAGAATGGTTAGAAAAAACCGACCGTCTTCTTCACATAAAAAAGCAAATATTAAGAGGGAAAAACTAATACTATCCCAATTTGGTCGTATATTCGGGTGTCAGGTTTTAAATCTGGTTTTTCTAAAAACTCTCTTAAGTTGATGTTTATGGTCAGCTGACGGAGAGGTCAGGAAGGGACAAAGAATACAAATTGAAAGTAGGAGCTCTTTTTATACAGCGAGCTTGTTAAAATTAATCTGTAGTGTATGAAAGTATGTTCGTTTTATAATATTTGTGACTAACTCGTCCTGCAAAAAGTGTACGATCTGAAAGAAATGGAGAGTGTGCTCGACGAAACCGATGCGGTGGCGGTGGCCATTTGCCATTTTATCCAGTTGAACAAGCCTCAGAAATCAAAAGAGTATAAAAACTGGGCCGATTTTATCAAGAAGAATCCTGACAAAGTGAAGTAATAGGTATATGCTGAAATGAGCAGAATAGTATTTCATTCGCATTTTTTTAAGAGATTTTAGCGTGCGTTGCTTAAGGATAATTAATGCCGAAATTGCCTCATAATGAGTCTTGTGGATCCATTTCTGTGCGTTTGTGCTTCGTTGTGAAAACTCAACAGAACTTTGGCTATGCTTCCTTTTTATGGCTTGCCTAAACACAAATATTCTGAAATTATTTAAGGCTCACCTTGAAATAAATTTGGTATAATACCGATTAGCAATTAAATTGAGCCTTAAATTCACTACACTCTTAAAGCCTCTTCAGTCCCGAGCTTTCGGGATAATTCCAGAGTTTCGCATAAGGCTCACTCTGAAAAACAATTGGTATAAGAGGCGAGGACAGACCATGTATCCATTGCCTATCATAAAAAACCCCGTCCGGCAGGACAGGGCATTTATCAATTATAAGGTTGAATTTCTTATTCTAAGAGAGGCTTAGTCTACAAACTTATAGCCAATTCCTTTCAGGGTTTTGATGTGGCTGTTGCCAATCTTTTCCCTCAGTTTGCGAATGTGGACATCGATGGTACGGTCGCCCACCACAACGTTCTCGCCCCAAACCGAGAAATAGATTTCTTCGCGGGTAAACACTTTCCCGGGTTTTGAAACCAGCAGCGAAAGCAGCTCGAACTCTTTTCTTGGCAGGATCATTTCGTTGTCGCCAATGCGAATCAGGTAACGTTCCTTGTCAATCAGTAAGTTCCCAATGGTAATGGTGTTCGAATCCACCACTTCAACGGGTGCCTGCGTGGCTTCGCCGGTTCTTTTTAACAGGGCTTTTACGCGGCTTACCAGTACTTTTGGGCGAACGGGCTTGGTAATGTAATCGTCGGCACCGGCTTCAAAACCTGCAATCTGCGAGTAATCTTCACCACGGGCCGTCAGGAAGGCAATAATGGTACTGCCAAGCGCCGGTATTTTACGGAGTTCTTCGCAGGCTGCAATTCCGTCCATCTCGGGCATCATCACGTCCAGGATAATCAGGTTAGGGATTTCTTTTTTAGCTATTTCCAGCGCTTCAACACCGTTTTTAGCGGTATACACAATATAACCTTCTTTCTCGAGGTTGTAGCTCAGAAATTCAAGGATATCGAGTTCGTCATCGACCAACAGAACTTTAAACTGATTTTCGCTCATAACAAGTAAAATTTGAATTGTAAAGGTAAGCACCCACTGTTAATAAACGATTAACGTTTGTTTACACTATCAATAAGCACAAAGTTAGGTTATTATTTGGCTTTTTCAAGTGTAAAGTTGAAGGTGGTGCCTTTGTCGAGCACGCTTCGTACATTGATCGACTGATTGTGCGCTTCAATAATGTGTTTTACAATGGAAAGCCCCAGCCCGGTTCCGCCCTGCTCGCGCGAGCGCGACTTGTCAACCCGGTAAAAACGTTCAAAGATACGTGGCAGGTCTTTTTTCTCGATCCCGATGCCATCGTCGGCCACTTCCACAATTATGTTGTCTTCCAGGTCGTAAAACGAAATGTTCACGTTGCCTTTCTTTTTGCCGTATTTTATGCCGTTAACAATCAGGTTGGTAACCACTTCGAGTATTCGCTTTTTATCGGCTTTTACATAAATGGGGCGGTCGGGTTTGTTGACGATTTGTACCGAAATTTTGCTTTCTGTAGCCTGCCAGTGTTCCATTTCAAGCACTTCTTCTACGGTTTTAACAATGTCGAAACGGGTAATATTCAGCTTTAATTCTCCCGATTCGAGCTTGGTGATCGACTCCAGGTCTTCGACAATCGAAACCATGCGGTCGATACTTTTTTCGGTACGTTTCAGGTAGAGCTTGTTGATTTTCGGGTCATCCAGCCCGCCTTCGAGCAGCGTAAGTACGTAGCCCTGAATATTGAAAATCGGTGTTTTCAGTTCATGCGAAACATTGCCCACAAAATCTTTCCGGTATTTTTCGAGTTCTTTCAAACGTTCAATCTCCTTCATCTGTGTCTTGGCCCATTCTTCCACTTCAAACTTTACGTTTAGCAACAGGCTGTTGGGGTCGAGCATTTTTTCGTCCATCTTTTTACCACTTAGAGGAAGGTCGCGAATGGTGTTGTAAATGGGTTTAATCCGGTCGGTTACGTATTTCCGGATGATAAACAGAATGGAATAATAGGTAGCCACAAAAAACAGGATCACCGGTATAATAACAACCAAGAGGTGCTTCCCGTAATGGTATACCAACAAGGCAATTGCCAGCGCCAGAACCGTAAGTACCGACGAAACAATGGCCGAAAGGAATTTTGATGAATAGGTCTTCATATGCAGTGTAAAACTATGATTATCGAAATTTGCGCGCTAAGCTATTATTAAAATCAGGATCATAAAGGTAAAAAAAACGCGCTACGAATTGATTAACAGTAATTTTAAGCTTAGTTAATGTTTTATTAATGTAAAGCATTGGTTCGCTTCGTAATAGCCTTTTTATATTTGCCGGCCATTGCTACAGCCGGAAATGCGATTTCTCCATCACGTTTGGGAAGTTGAAACTTCTTTTCGATCTCTCGGGGCTTCCGGTTTTTTTAGGAAATTGAATAAAAGGAATTTTTTCCTGAATAACAGGAATAATTCACTTGGAAATTTTGTATCCGGGTGGAAGTCATTAAATTTAAAACATCGTTATTGCTACACAAAAAATGATATGGCAGTAGAGGACCGATATCAAAACCCCGACTTGATGTTTAATAACGGCTCGTTCTGTTTTTATGGCGCAGTTGTTTTTGGTGATCTTCAGAGAATTGAAGGGAGGAAGGGCGAAGTTGCTTGTCATCCGGTACCCACTTGTTTTTGGAAGGAATGAAGAGAGAATAAGTTTGGGAAGCAGAAACAGAAAAAACAGATAGTTAAAAGAAGCCGTGATTAAATAGATTGTAATGGAAAATTTTTACTTAGTACTGGTAATAGTATTATTTGCTCTGGCAATTTCAGACCTGATTGTCGGGGTGAGTAACGATGCTGTTAACTTCCTGAATTCCGCCATTGGCTCAAAGGCGGCGCCCAAGTGGGTGATTTTTCTAATGGCCAGTTTGGGAGTGCTGGTGGGGGCAACTTTCTCCAACGGAATGATGGAAGTGGCCCGGAAAGGGATCTTTCATCCCGAAATGTTTATGTTCTCCGAGATCATGATCATTTTCCTGGCAGTGATGATTACAGATGTTATCCTGCTTGATTTGTTCAACACCTTTGGAATGCCGACTTCCACCACCGTATCCATCGTTTTTGAGTTGCTGGGCTCGGCCGTGGCGGTTTCAGCCGTTAAAATAAAAATGGCCGGAGGCTCCATTGTAATGGAGTTGTCGCAGTATATTAATTCGAGTAAGGCATTGGCCATTATTTCGGGAATACTGGTTTCGGTCTTTATTGCATTTACGGTGGGAGCCATTGTGCAATACCTTTCGCGCCTGGTATTCTCGTTCAAATACCGGCCTGTAATGAAATACATGGGAGCCATTTTCGGAGGTATGGCCATTACTGCGATCACTTATTTTATGCTGATCAAAGGAATGAAGGGGTCTTCGTTTGCCGATATTCAGCTTGATTCGGGTGTTACCCTTCAGGAGTGGCTGAATAGTAACACGATCCGGATAATGGTCTATGGATTCTTTTGCTGGGCTTTGTTGTTGCAGTTACTGCGTTGGATTTTCAAGGTTAAAATACTAAAGCTGGTGGTGCTGGTCGGAACCTTTGCCCTGGCCATGGCGTTTGCCGGAAACGATTTGGTGAATTTTATTGGAGTTCCCCTGGCCGGTTATAATTCCTTTAAAGCCTGGGTAGCGGCGGGGGCTACTTCGCCCGACAGTTTTGGTATGGGTATGCTGGCCGGGAAAGTAGGAACGCCTACCCACATGCTGGTTATTGCCGGTCTGGTGATGATCCTTACCTTAATCCTTTCCAAAAAAGCACGTTCGGTGGTGGCAACAACGGTTGATTTGTCGCGGCAAAGCGAAGGCGAATCCGAACGTTTTGACTCTTCCATGGCGGCCCGTTTCCTGGTTCGTTCTACAACCCGCTTTAATAAGAATTTGCTCCGGGTTATGCCTGCCGGGCTTACAAATGTTGTTCGCTCACGGTTTGAACCGCATTCGTATTACAGCGCCGAAGACCCTGATGCCCCGGCTTTTGATAAACTGCGGGCCGCAGTAAACCTGGTGGTTGCCAGTATTCTGATTGCGATCGGAACTTCGCTAAAGCTCCCGCTTTCAACCACTTATGTCACTTTTATGGTGGCAATGGGTACTTCGCTGGCCGACCGGGCCTGGGACCGCGAAACGGCTGTTTACCGCGTCTCCGGTGTGTTTTCGGTAATCGGGGGCTGGTTTCTTACCGCAATTATCGCTTTTACCATATCATGTTTTATTGCCTTTTTGATTTCGGTTAGCGGAATCTTTATGATTTTTGTTTTTGTCGCAGTGGCTATTTTTGTGGTGATACGTACCCAGCTGTTTTTTACCAAACGTGCCCAAAAACTGGCTGCCGAGGAAGAAGAAGACATTGTAGATGAAGATGCAAAAGAGCAGATTATTGAAAAAAGCTCGAAACAGGTGGTGAAGACAATTGTGTCCGGCAACCAGGTGCTTACCATGGGAATTGAGGGCTTTTTGCAGGAAGATCTTCAGGCGCTAAAAAAGGCCCAGGAAGCTTGCGAGGAATTTTCAAAAAAGGCAAAACGCAACAAAGACAAAGTTTATACAACCATTAATAAAATTGCAGGAGACACGCTCGAAACAGGGCATTTCTATGTGCAAATGGTCGAGCATCAGCGCGAAATGGCTCACGCCGTTCATTTTATGCTGGAGCCCATGGTGAAACATGTTCAAAACAACCACAAACCATTTGTTGCCGACCAGGTTAGTCAACTCGCCGGTTTGTCGGGGCGGGTGGATATATTCTTTAATTATGTGTTGCACGTGGTGAAAGAAGAAAACTTTGATGACCTGGATAACCTGATCAAAGAACGCGATGCCATTCTGGATGTACTGGGGAAAATTCAGAAGTCGCAGATCAAGCGTATCAAGAATAAGATGGTGAATACACGTAACTCCCAGTTATTCTTTAAAATCATCACCGAAACGGAACATTTGCTGTTGCATTCCGTGAACCTGGTAAAAGCTCAGCGCGACTTTATTAAATTCACACGACAAACAAAATAAACCATATCCTTATTTTTTGGGATAAAGCCGGATGTTAAATTCCGGCTTTTTGTTGTTACATTTAGTTAAGATTCTTTGAAGTATTTATTGTTCTTGATTTCAGTGGGTTAAGTGTTGGTGTATGTGATAAAGTAATATAAATGTAATAAAAGTGTAATCGTTTTGTAATACCAATCCTTCAATTTTGTTTCGTGAAAAAATCATTGACATCAACTAGTTAGTAGGTTGTTTTACAGTGAATTAAATACGTCATTAAATACTGAATAATGGAAAACTTTTACCTGGTTCTGGTAGTCATTTTGTTTGCACTTGCCATTTCCGACCTGATCGTAGGCGTTAGTAACGATGCCGTAAACTTTCTGAATTCTGCCGTGGGCTCCAAAGCGGCTCCCAAATGGGTCATTTTCTTGATGGCCAGCCTGGGAGTGTTGATCGGAGCCGCTTTCTCCAACGGAATGATGGAAGTGGCCAGAAAGGGAATCTTTCACCCCGATCAGTTCTATTTTTCTGAGATCATGGTGATCTTTCTTGCGGTAATGATTACCGACGTCATCCTGCTGGATATGTTCAATACCTTCGGGATGCCAACTTCCACCACTGTTTCCATCGTTTTTGAGTTATTGGGTGCGGCTGTTGCCACTGCCATCGTAAAAATCAAAATGGCAGGAGGAACTGTTTTACTCGAACTTTCGAATTACATTAACTCGGGGCAGGCGCTCGGGATTATATCCGGAATTTTGCTCTCCGTGTTTGTGGCCTTCACGGTGGGGGCCATCGTTATGTATTTCGCCCGTATGTTGTTTTCGTTTGAATACGGAAAATCAATAAAATATTTTGGTTCCGCTTTTGGCGGTTTGGCCATTACAGCCATTACCTATTTTATGCTGATCAAAGGGATCAAAGGTTCGGCTTTTGCTGATATCCCACTGCCATCGGGCGAAAGCCTTAGCAACTGGATCAAGCACCATACTTTTACGGTGTTACTGCTTAGTTTTGCCGGTTGGACCGTGTTGATACAGTTGCTAACCTGGATTTTCAAAATAGACATTCTGAAAGTAGTGGTGCTGGCCGGAACATTTGCCCTGGCTATGGCCTTTGCCGGTAACGACCTTGTTAACTTTATCGGGGTGCCGATTGCCGGTTTTAAATCGTTTGAAGCCTGGCGTGCAGCTGGTGGATTAGCGCCAGATGCCTTTTCAATGGAAATACTGCAAGAGAAGAGTGCGACGCCGGTTTATATGTTGCTGATCTCGGGACTTATTATGGTGGCCACACTAATTTTGTCGAAAAAAGCGCAGGCGGTTACCGAAACCGAGGTAAACCTGGGGCGCCAGACAGAAGGAATGGAACGTTTTGGTTCTTCTCTTGTAGCGCGTTTGATGGTGCGGCACACCATTCGGTTTAATAAATCAGTGGGAAGAGTAATTCCCGCCACGCTTACCAGCCAGATTCAAAAAAGGTTTGTTCCGGTTTCGCTGGGGCCGGCTGACGATCCGCGAACCCCGGCTTTTGATAAGGTTCGGGCATCGGTAAACCTGGTCGTAGCCAGTATTCTTATTGCGCTTGCTACTTCCATGAAACTGCCTCTTTCTACTACTTACGTAACCTTTATGGTAGCCATGGGAAGTTCGCTTTCCGACCGTGCCTGGGACCGCGAGAGCGCTGTTTACAGGGTGTCGGGTGTGTTTGCCGTCATTGGCGGTTGGTTTTTAACCGCACTGATTGCTTTTACCGTTTCGGCTATTATTGCCACCATAACTTCGGTGGGTGGAAAAGTAATGATATTTGTTTTTATTTCCGTTGCAGTGTTTTTGGTGATCCGCACACAGCTTCTTTTCAAAAAACGCAGTGCTAAAAAACTGGCCGAAGAGGTAGAAGCTTTTGAAGAAAAAGACGGTGTGGAAAGAGTGATTCAGAAATGCCGCAAGAACTGTGTAAATGCCATTGAAACCAGCAACAAGATATTTTCGGTGGGTGTGGGTGGCTTTTTGAAAGAAGACCGTGCCCAGTTGCGGGAAGCTCTTCAGTTGAAAAACGAGTTAAACGTCAAATCGAAAAAAGTTAAGGCAAAAATTTTCTCCACCTTGTCGAAAATTGAAGATCATGTTGATTCGGGGCATCACTTTGTGCAGGTGGTCGATTACCAGCGCGAAATTGCCAACTCTCTGAATTTCCTTATTCAGCCGCTTTTTGAGCACATGGAGAACCAGCACAAACCGTTTACCGACGACCAGGAGGCTGAGTTGCAGAAACTAATGTCCAGCATTGATAAGTACCTGGATCTGGCGCTTCTGGTGGTTACGCAGAATAAGTTTGACGAGATTGATAATCTGACTTCGATGCGTGACCGGATTATCGAACAGCTTCAGAAAACGGAAAAGGCGCAGATCAAGCGTATCAAAACCAAGGAGGTGAATACGCGTAATTCGGTTCTGTATTTCAATGTGAATAGCGAAACAAAAAATGTGTTGCTGCGAACCCTTAATATGGTGAAAGCATACCGCGACTTTGTACAGTTTTCGCTAAGCAAAAAATAGAGGTTTATACCATAATTGAGAAAGCCATCCGTCAGCTGACAGATGGCTTTTTTTGTAGCATGTGTGCAGTCAAAGTCTTTTTATCCAGATACTTTTTATTTCAACTTTAATAATTGTGTAACCACCTGTTAATAAGAGCTTCGTTTATTTGTAACATATATTCGGAGTTGTATGAATAAAAGACAGATCGAGATTTCAGTAATATCTGACTTACATCTGGCGACCCACGCTTGCAAACCCAAACAAATCCTGGCTTATCTGAAATCGATCCAAGCTGATACGCTTGTTCTGAACGGTGACATCATCGATTCGTGGCGTTTTTCTCGGAATTATTTCCCGTCGAACCACCTGAAGATCATCCGCCAGTTGATCAAAATGATGGAGAAAGGAACCATGATTTATTATGTAACGGGGAATCACGATGAATTTTTGCGCAAATTCAGTGGAACAAAAATCGGAAGGCTTGAGATTGTCAACCAGTTTATTTTTACCCGCAACGGGGTGAAAACTTGGATTTTTCACGGCGATATTTTTGACCACATCATTCATAGCTCAAAAGGACTTGCCAAGTTGGGTGCTGCACTTTACGGGCTTCTTACTTTGGTGAATAAAGCCTTGAATTTCTTGTTGCAGAAAATAGGAAAGCAGGAAATGATCATTTACAAGAGCTTAAAAAAGAACCTGGTAAGAAAGAAAAAAGCTCCGTCGAAGTTTGAAAACGAACTGGGACAGTCGGCCGCTGCGCAAGGGTACGATGTGGTTATTTGCGGGCATACACATAGCCCGAAAGACAAAATGTTGCAGGTGGGGGAGAAACAGGTTCGCTACATCAATTGTGGCGACTGGGTAGAGCATTTCACGGCTGCAGAGTATTACAACAACGCTTGGCAACTTTATACGCATCACGAAACCGTAATGGAAACAGCCGCCGAGGAACCGGAAATTCCGGCCGGACAGCTGTATCAAACGCTGGTGCGAGAGTTGACATTCTCAAATTTATCCCTTCAGTAATGAAAGTTTTGTACGCCATACAAGGAACCGGAAACGGGCACCTGGCCCGCGCCATGGAAGTAGTGCCGCAACTGCAAAAGATGGTGGAAACCGATGTAATGATCAGCGGAATACAGGGAGACATTGAACTGCCATTTCCCGTGAAATACAGGTGTTACGGTATCAGCTTTATTTTTGGAACGCGTGGTGGTGTCGATTTCAGGAAAACGTTCACTCGTCTCAGGCCATTTCGATTTCTCCGGGATATAATCCGTTTACCCGTGAAAGAGTACGACCTGGTTTTATGTGATTTCGAGCCGGTGTCGGCGTGGGCGTGTAAACTGAAAGGAAAGAAATGCATTGGGATTAGTCATCAGAATGCGGTGCTACATCCCGATGCCCCAAAGCCGGAAAAGGAAGACTGGCTGGGAAAACAGATTCTGAAACATTATGCGCCGGCCAGCGAAAAATATGGTTTTCATTTCAGTGCCATCGGTCGCTCGGTGTTTACCCCCGTTATTCGCCCTGCTATCCGGGAAGCTGTTCCTGAAAATAAAGGTCATTATACGGTGTATTTGCCAGCGTACAGTAACGGCGAAATCGAAAAGGTGCTTCACCGTTTTCCGCAGGTACAATGGCAGGTGTTCTCCAAGCACAATCAAACGTCCTATCAGTCCGGAAATATATTGTTTCAACCGGTTTCCCTCGATAGCTTTTCTGCGTCGTTTGTAAGTTGCAAAGGCATATTTTGCAATGCCGGTTTTGAAACTCCGGCCGAAGCCATTTACATGGGCAAGAAGTTGTGTGTGATCCCGATGAAAGGACAGTACGAACAGGCCTGCAATGCTGCTTTTTTGGAAAGTATGGGGATTCTCGCGTTGTCGTCGCTGGATGACGATCGGCTGGCACAATGGCTGGAGGAAAAGAATCGTTTACAGATCCGTTATCCGCACCACATCCACGAAATCTTAAGCATGATTACCCTTCGGCACATTTATGAGCATATGATCCGGATTTCCACTGGCAAGAGGAATGGTTTACCTGAAAAAAGAAAGGCTTTTTTTACCGTTCCAGGAATGGGATGATGGGGCGAGACGTTTCTTTTTGGAAGTTTCCCAGGGTTTTTGTTTAACCATTTATTAACGGGCATTTAATTAGTACACAACCTGCTGTAAGCTCTTTTGGGCTAACTTGCCTGAAGTTAACTGAGAGGATTATGAAAGACAAAGCACGACTGATTTACAAAACAAGCAATACCTGTTTCCCCGAATACCTTCCGGTGTATTTTTATGGGCTGCCCAATCAGAAAATGTTGGTTCTTTTTACCCGTGAGCGGCAAAACGATTTTGTTCGCAAATCGTTGGAATGGGTGGTGGCTGCTCATCTCGAATTTCGCTACGATTACCAATCGAACGTTATACTCGACCACGAGAATCAGTCGTACGATTTCGAGGAATTTAAAGAGTACATTGATCAGATGCAGCAACGAATAAAACCGTTGCAAACTTATGATACCTTCCACAATTGGGCGGAAGCTGAGCAGTTTTACAACAGCAATGCTTCCCAAATGCTGTACAATCCCGAATTTACAGCAAGAGTGGGGAGCCACTCTCAGTCAGTTTTTGGATAGGCAATTTCGGGAGTAAGGTTTACCCTGATTCATAATTTCAGAGGGGATGATATTTTTGACAAAAATTATACTACATGGAGATGGAAGGGGTGTTGTTCCAAGAGCACATGCTTGCATCGCGGATGGTAATTAATGCCCGTGCCCGAAGATGTATACGTTGAAGGGGGGAGGAAAGCATCAGAGCACCTTTAGAGTAAAGGCTGCCAGTTAGGGGATATGGTCGGCTGACGGATGGAATGAGGAGACGACAATTTGAAACAGAAAGGACACTGACATCACCATAAAAAAAGCCGGACTTTACAGCCCGGCTCGTATCTTTTTGAAAATCGTTGGATCTAAAACAGCTTTTTAAAGCCAATCACACTTTTTACTTCATGTAGTGTTTTCTGAGCCGACTCACGTGCTTTCTCCGCTCCCATTTTAGCTACTTTGGCCAGGTAAGCATCATCTTCCAGAATGTCGATGATCCGTTCGCGAATCGGAGCCGTGTACTTAATAATGTCTTCTGCCAACTGCTTTTTCAGATCGCCGTAGCGAATCTCGCATTTGTTGTACAGTTCATCGAAATGAGCCACTGTATCGGGTGTTGAAACAATATCAAGCAGCGTAAACAGGTTTTGAATTACCTCAGGTTTTTCCTGGTTCATTTCCGTAGGGCCCGTGTCGGTAACCGCACGCATTACTTTTTTCCGAATCGATTTCGGGTCTTCGTAAAGGTTAATCGCATTCCCTTCCGATTTTCCCATTTTACCGCTTCCGTCAAGCCCCGGCACTTTAATCATGTCTTTCCCGTCGAAAGTAAACGGACGCGGGATCGGGAAAATATCGGCTTTGTACATGCGGTTGAAACGCCTGGCAAACTTCCGCCCCATCTCCAGGTTTTGCTCCTGGTCTTTTCCAACCGGAACAAAATGAGCCTTGTGAATGATAATGTCAGCCGCCATCAAAACCGGATAAGTGAGCAAACCGGCGTTTACGTTGTCGGGATTCTGACGGGCTTTATCTTTAAACGACGTTGTACGTTCCAGTTCGCCCAAATAAGCATTCATGTTCAACAGCGTGTACAATTCCGAAACTTCGGGCACATCGCTCTGAATAAAAATGGTGGCTTTCTCCGGGTCGATTCCACAGGCAAGGTATTCTGCCAAAACCTGGCGCACACCCGACTGCAAATTCTCAGGCGTTGGGTGCGTGGTTAACGAGTGAATATCAGCAATAAAAAAATAGCAGTTGAAATCATCCTGCATTCTGATAAAATTCTGTACAGCCCCAAAATAATTTCCGAGGTGTAAATAGCCCGTGGGTCTTATCCCGCTTACAACTGTCGGTTTATTCATTTTCCTTTTTTGCTAAGCGCTGTGCGCATGGCGCAAAGCGTTCTGATTTTTAAGTGAGTACAAAAATAGATATTCGTATGGAAAGTAAAAAACGAAATAGAAACTGATTCCGACAAATTAATCTGGTATTGAAAAGGCGACTTCGCGAAACTAACTATCGGTTAAATTGCAGGTGGTTGCTGATGCGCACGAAATTAAATCGACCGGATTGAGTTTGAGCTGCATTCCGCGCTTGCCCGCACTAACAAAAACATACTCGAAATTCAAACAGGTTTCGTGAATAAACATCGGATACGGCTTTTTCATGCCAAGCGGCGAGCAAGCTCCCCGAATGTAACCGGTTAGTCCCAGCAACTCTTTCATTGCAACCATTTCAGCATTTTTGTTTCCCGAAACTTTGGCGGCCTTTTTTAAGTTAACTTCAGCACCACCCGGAACTATTGCCACAAAAATACCGTTTGCATTACCCCGCAAAACCAGGGTTTTAAAAACCTGTTCTACATTTTCTCCGAGCATGGCAGCAACATGTATGGCGCTCAAGTCGGCTTCGTCAACTACATATTCAACAATTTTGTAATTAACCTTTTTATTATCGAGCAAACGAGCTGCATTTGTCTTTTTCAGTTTACTATTCATCTCCAGATAATTCTATACTAAAGCACTTAATTTGGACTATTCAATTTTTGTTTTCCTAAAGCTCTTTTTAACGAACTTACTGAACCGAAACCACCAACATCAGTTAATGTAGCATTGGTCGCCGATGGATGCTGCTTCCGATACTCCATTACTTCCTTAAGCCGGTAACGGTTTACAAAAGCATTAAAATTCATTTCAAATTGGTTATTAATGAGATTCGAAAGATAAGTGCGGTTTGTGCCAATATGTTTACATACGTCAGATAAATTTAATTCAGGATTCAAATACGGCTTTTCTTTCTCAAAATACTGTAATAAAATCTTTTCCATTGCCCTTTCGTCCTTATTCTCACTAATTTTTGCAGTTGAAACAAAATCAGGCAGTTTTGTTATCAGTTGCGGTTTCTTTTGTTTGAAAGACCAAATTCCAATAATCCAGATGAAAGCAGAAATGATAAAAAGGAAAAGAATAAGAAACAACTCGTTTTCTTCATGAAAAGGATTAAATACATAGAACAAAACACACAATATCCCTACAACAACAAAACCAATATTAAACCAATAGAGCCAGTCAATTGAAAATTTCTCGATATTGGAATACTCCTGCTGTAACTGAGTAGAATATCTTCGCGGCACCTGAATAAAAAGAACAGAATAATAAATAACCTGAACAACGATAAATATAACGTCAACTAGCCGGAAGATGGTAAGTACTTTTAAACTTAGTCCTTCGAATTGCATTCCTGTGCGATAATTTGAAAGATAATAAACCCTTTCTTCGAGATTTAAAAAACCATAAAACAAAATAGCTGATATTGATCCAAAAACGACGCCGGGCAACAGATGTAAAAGATCTTTTTTGAAATTCTTTCCAACTATAGTTTTAACATAAAGAAAAAGAGAAGGGAACAGCCATAATACAGCGGCAATATGCAGACTATGCAAATAGCTGTATTCCCGAAACATCTTCATGAAATAAAAATAGTTAGCCAGGAATACAAAAAAAGCATTAAGCAGCGCAAGCCCCATTACCTTTTTTGATAAATCATTTTTTGCAACTGCCAATATTGTAACAGACAATAACAACGGAATAACAAATGAAGATATTAAAAGGCTAAATTTTAAATGTTCCATTTGCGTTGAGAAAATTAGTTGTTTCGATAAAAGAAACTTGTAATCAGAGGATATCTGCAACTACTCTTTTTAAACACTTTTTTATCCAAAAATAAAATTAATTAGCTTAATAGTTTCACCCTAATCCAGACAAACGACAAATTCGTGGTCAGCATATAATTAAAAGCAAATCAAAATCCATTTGCAAAGAATTGAACTGAAATTATTTTTACAATTTGAACCTGTTATTTTGATAAAATGAACAGGCACAGACCACAGATACACATAACTTTACCTTTAAAATAATTACCAAAATCAATTTAACATGAAAAAATTACAAGTATTCTTGTTACTGTCATTAATGATTATTGTTATAGCCTCTTGTGATAAATCAGATGATGGTATGGGAGAATTAGGAGGGAGCCAGTCGCCAATTGGCAAAGTTGGAAATTCATTCTCCATTTCATCCGTTTCCGGGATCAGTAATCCCTCCGCTGTTGTTTCCAGCGTCAATAGCGGTGTTTCAATAGTTACTTGTTCGGGAAAAATAACTAATAGTACCTATCGGGGAATTGTCCAATCGGTAACCGATGAAATGATTGCCGGTTCACTTGCAATTTCAGATGATAATGTATCAGCTAATTTAAAGGTAAAATTCACCAGCGATGGAGCTCAAAGCATTTATGACGACGGCACCGTGTGTACCCTGGTAAAATACAATGCTAAAGTTGGCGATGTATATACAGCAAAACTTGGCTCCAACACACTCCGGCGCGAAGTAACATCGGTTTCATCTGAAGACGACTTTTCCTGGGGCGGTATGTACATTAAAGTTATTGAAGTGAAAAATACCTCCATGGTACCGGGAGTTTCTGATGTAACCAGCTATTACAACCATAAATTTGGCCTGGTAGGTATGAATATTCATTTTGAGGACGGATCTGAAAAACACATTACGATCACCAGCTTAAATTACTAAACCCATTTCTCAAATACCATTGAAAATATATTTATTCCCTCACTGGATAAAATTACCCGGGTTTGTGCTCATCCTGGCGGGTGCATTTTTTGCTTACCTCTACTTTTGGGGCGGAAGGCCAGAATGCTTCAACATAAAAACTTTCGCCATAGTTAGCGCTTACCTCGAAACGCGGTATTTTGTCATTGCTCAAACAAACATATTGGATGAACTGGCAGCAATCCTGTTTTTAACAGGTATTGTTGCCCTTTCATTTTCAAAATTGAAAGCAGAGAAACCTGAATACACATTATTGCGGGTTAAAGCCTTATTTTACTCCGTATTTATAACTTCGGTTTTTGCGATACTGAGTTTTCTTCTTGTTTTCGGGATGGCAATTTTCCTAATATCTTCAAGCTTATTCCTGTTTTATCTAATCAGTTACAATGTACTATTCTATTATTTCATATTTAGAAATAACCGTATAAATTCTTTTGAGAATAATTAAGTGAGAAAACAGATTCATTTTACATGGTACCACAAAGGTGAAATAGAAAGAAGGATATGTTTCTTCAGCATTGCCAGATTGTTTAAAAAAAAGAAATTATAACTAGCTTTACGCTTCATTCAAAAAAGACAGAATGTACAAACAGCCTTTATACGGAAAAGAATGGAGCTGGCGCAACGTTAAAATGGAAGCGCGAGATAACGATATGAATTTGCGGTGAAAACCGGGAAAAGGGATTTGTTGTGCTATCAACAGATCCCTTTTTTTATTTTTTAGACAATTAGATTATGAGATATGAGTAGAGAGAAGATCAAGTTCGTTTTTTTGAGATTGTCGTTTCAATTTCGCCTGTCTCACGACCCACTACGCTGTGCTCATTACGATAATAAATTAACAATAAAAAATAAACAATCATGACCAGACAAAAGAAGATCTATCTTAATGAATCGGAATTTCCCAAACAATGGTATAACCTGGCACCCGATCTGCCAACACCGTTAAATCCACCGCTCGGACCGGACGGAAAACCACTGACGCCGGAGATGCTGGCACCTGTTTTCCCGATGAACCTGATAGAGCAGGAAGTAAGCCAGCAACGCTGGATTGACATTCCTGAAGAAATCCGCCAAATATTGATGCAGTGGCGCCCAAGCCCGCTGATCCGGGCCTACGAACTGGAAGCTGCTTTGGGAACTCCTGCCAAGATTTACTATAAAAACGAAGGTGTTTCGCCCGCCGGAAGTCACAAACCCAATACAGCCGTGGCGCAAGCCTGGTACAACAAACAATTCGGGATCAAGAAACTGACTACCGAAACCGGTGCCGGGCAATGGGGCTCTGCCCTGTCGTACGCTTGTGCCCAGATTGGTGGAATCGAGTGTAAAGTTTTTATGGTGCGTGTAAGTTTCGACCAGAAACCATTCCGTAAAATGATGATGGAAACCTGGGGCGGAAACTGTGTTGCGAGTCCGAGCACTGAAACAAAGGCCGGCCGCGATATTCTGGCCCAGTTCCCCGATACCCCCGGAAGTTTGGGTATTGCCATTTCGGAAGCCGTGGAAGCTGCCGTAAGCGATCCGAAAGGTGAAACCCGTTATTCGCTGGGATCGGTACTTAACCACGTAATGCTGCACCAAACGGTTATTGGTTTGGAAGCCAAAAAACAGCTGGCAAAAGTGGGCATCGACAAACCGGATATCGTGATCGGATGTTGCGGTGGAGGAAGTAACTTTGCCGGAATTTCGTTCCCGTTTATGTACGACAAAATCAATGGAGCAGATATTCAGGTGATTGGAGCTGAACCATTCAGCTGCCCGACACTGACAAAAGCACCGTTTATTTACGACAACGGCGACGTGGCTCAAATGACTCCGCTGTTGGCAATGCACAGCCTCGGACACAATTTTGTTCCCGCTCCTATACACGCCGGTGGTTTGCGTTACCACGGTATGGCACCGCTGGTAAGTGCTGCCCTGCGCGATGGCTTAATGGATGCGGTTGCCATTCACCAAAGCGAATGTTTCGAAGCCGGTTTGTTGTTTTCCAAAACCGAAGGTATTATTCCGGCACCCGAAACTACACATGCCATTGCAGCCACCATCCGCGAGGCTAGAAAAGCCAAAGAAGAAGGGAAAGAGAAAGTGATTCTGTTCAATTTCAGCGGACACGGTTTGATGGACCTTGTTGGGTACAACAAATACATGGCCGGCGCCCTGAACGATTATGAATACCCGGAATCGGAAATCGCGGAAAACCTGAAAAAACTGGAAGGTTACCCGCTACCGAAATAGGAAGATTAGAATATTAGAATCTCAAATATCAGAAGGGCGTGCTGCATCTGCGGCACGCTTTTCTTGGTGTGCCTGTATCAAAAAAAGGCGTAAATCAATTGCGCATTCTGTGTTGAAAGAACCGATTCAATGTCTTCATAGAAATGACGAACACCTACCAGCTTTTCGGAAAGGCGGGCTGCTTCCTCCGTCGGGAAAAAAGTACCACCCAATTCTGCGCAGTCAATGATTCCCTTTTTCACCTCCAGGCGAATCGCAACTTCTTTGCCATCGATTTCTGCATTGTTATTAAAGACATACCGTGGCGAATAACCATAGCGCCAGTCCCAGGTCACAAATTTCTGATCGGCCAGTTCCTGAACGACAGTCTCATCCGCACTCGTTAGTTCATAAAAAGTATTCCCTTCTTTTTTAAGCTGAACATCCAGCAGAAAAACGATAAACTCCTGAATGGACATTGACTCCTTCAAAAAAGAAGAAATGTTGGCCACTTTGCTTCGGTTCGACTGAACGGCTTTGCTTTCGTATTTCCCGGCAACCACTTTTATCGACTGCCCCAGGTTTTCCAGGTCGGAATTAAAAAGCAGCGTTCCGTGGTGCAACACACGGTTTTTAAAGACATGCTCTGCATTGCCCGAAATTTTCAGCCCTTCAATCAACAAATCGTTTCGTCCCGAGGTTGTGGCTTCAATGCCCAGCAAGGCCAGAGCCTCCACTACCGGCTGGGTAAATTGCTTGAAACTGATTTCGGCCGGGCTTTTCACATTTTTGATAAAGGCAAAATTTACATTGCCGGCATCGTGAAAAACGGTACCACCACCGGAAATCCGCCGCGCAACCGTAACATTATTGGCACGCACAAACGGATAATTAATCTCGGCCAGTGCGTTCTGGTGTTTTCCAAGTACTACTGTGTCTTTGCTTTGCCACAGCATAAAAATATCGTCGTCGAAATTCTTTAGCAGGTACTCTTCAGCCGCCAGGCAATAAAAGGGATTGGTGTTTTTTAAATGAATACAGATCATTGTTTATAAATTTTGGATCCAACGCTGAAACAGAACATCATAAACACTGTAGTAGGATGCTCCATTCTCGTCATACTTGTTAAAGATTAGACTCTTCGCTAATAAAGACTGAAGTGAACGTAACACAGTGGCCGGACTGCCCAGTTTATATTTCTGAATAAAATCCTTCGATGTGGGAGAATATGTTTCTCCTTCAGCCGCTATTGCCTTAAGCAACATCCATTGATGTCGGGTCAAAATATCGCGGTAACTCAAAAAAACAGGTTGTTGCTCCTGTATTAGTTTCTGGGCTTCCAGATGCCAGGGTCTGAAATCAATCTTTTCTCCAGAATTAACAAATACCCTGTTGCAAAGTAATTGTACATAATACGTGTGAAGTTCTGTCCAATCGAGTATTTCGTCAATAGCATTTCTCTCAATTCTTTTCCCATTTTCGGTAAATTTCCGGTAAATGAATTCGCTATAAACAGCTTTTTCTATCTTTCCAAGCTGAAGAAACATGGTGCTCCGAAAAAATGGTCTTGCCGGATTTGCAAACAAATCATTCATAAGATGCGGCTGACTTCCTGAAAAGATAAAAACTACATTTTTAAGCTCCTGTACCGTTTTACGCAACCAGGCTTCCATGTTCTTTTCGGGATAATTAAGAATTTGCTGAAACTCATCGATCGCAACAATTATCTTTTTGTCCTGCTGCTCCAGACATTCAAATAAATTCCCGATATGGTTTTCACTTTCCTTCGGCTGTAGATTAAAGGACACATTCGGTTCGCCAGAGAGAGAATCGAACGACAAAACAGGTCTCATCGATTTTATAAAATTCCACACTTTTGCACCCACTCCTGTATTTTCAGGTACTGCCTGAACAATTGCGGTAGCAAGCGTATTTAGGAATTCAAGGCTATCTTCTGTAGGCAAAATATCGGTATAAATGCAAATGTACTCGTCACGAAGAAGATACTGAAGATGTCGGATAAGTCCAGTTTTCCCGATTCTACGCAGAGCTACTAAAGTAGTACTCTGCCCCCCTTTTATATTGCTGATGAGTTGTTCGGTTTCCTTTTCTCTGTCACAAAAATACGCAGGACCATAATAACCCACCGAAGGAAATGGCGTTGCTGGCTGTATTGATTTCATGATTCGCAAAATGTAATTTACAAAATGCAAATTACAAATTGTAAATTACATTTTGTAAATGAATGATCGGAAATGCCCCATAATATTCACATAAAATCTAAATACCCAGGTTCCTCATCACTTTTTCCAACTTTCTTCGTTCTTATTTCGAACCTGAAAAGCTTAAAATATCTGCTAAACACAAGTAGATTTGTTTCTCAAATCATTAAATTCATTATTATGAAAAGATCAAGATCATTTTTGGGATTACTTACAAGTCTAATTCTTATTGCTTCAATATCTTTTGCACAAACAAAGTCAAATACTGAAACTGACTTTACAGTTCAACGTGATATCAAATTCAAAAATTCCTCCGATGTGAAAGAGGTAATTATAGAGGTAAAGAGTGATGATTCAATGTTACAACTTATGATCTCAAGTATTGTGGAATCCGGCGAACTAAGCGTTGAAATATACGATCCGACAAACAAAAAACAGGGAAACTTTTCGATTGGAACCCAGTTAAATTCAACTGAATTAAACGAAAAAGTAAGAGGACAAATACAAAAAAAATTTACGACTCCAAAAGAAGGAACTTGGAAAGTTAAATTTATTGCAAAAAATGCAAGTGGAAATATCAGTATCTGGGCTCAAAATTACGCCAACACAAAACAAACGTCTAAGGATCGATGATCAATACTAACCATCTACATGTAAGCAAGTTAAGATTTGGACTTTTTATCACGCTACTAATTAATTTCATTGGTGTCCCATTAACAGCGCAATCTAAGATTGAAGGTTCCCTACAGATCAATTCAACTTGGAATAGGGTTGTATACTTATCCTTTGTATCCAGTTTTGAGCAACTCAACTCCATATCAAACCAGATGCTTCTTGAAAGAACTAATATAGATGGAAGCGGATTTTTTTCCATTGACACCAAGTATTTGCCCGAAGAAGATGGTATTTACAGAATCCATCTTTCCAAAAAAGGAGATCCTCCGGCTTCCTTAATTATTGGAGGAAAAGATGAAAACCACATTTTCTTTATTGCCAACAGTGAGTCTGATATTTACTTTAACTGCAGGCATTCAGAGACCCTGTTTGGGAATGTGAACATAGAAAATTCACCTCAGAGCCGCCTTTTGAATGAAATCAACAGTATGCTGGCCTACCAGGACACTGTAAATTTATACGACAGCTCTCTAAAACGGGAATTACTTCAAAATGCGATGGATGAGAAGCTCCGACAATTCGCCGATACCTGCTCCTATCCTTTGGTAGCACTTTATGCCCTTTACAAAAGCAATTTTGAATCTCATATTGAAACCAATCCAGGCTACTATATTCGCTTTCTGAAGAAATGGAAAAAAGAACGATCGCCTTACTTCAACGAATTCAGAAAGAAGGTTTCCGTAAAGAAAAGCCAAAATTATTACGCAGTGATATTTGGAGTCTTGGGACTCCTTCTCGGTATTTTGTTGATGGTCTTTATTTCAAAAAGAGCGAAACTACCATCAAAAAATATTCTTCAGGAGCTTACCATTCAAGAGAGAAATATTTTCGCAATGCTTCAAAAAGGAAAATCAAACAAGGAAATTTCGGAAGAACTGAATATCAGCTTAAGCACCGTAAAATCGCATATTAACAGCATCTTCTCTAAACTGAGTATCAAATCAAGAAAAGAAGATTTGGACATTTAATCTTTCTGAAAATAAACAGAACCGTCTGCCAACAGGCGGACGGGCCTAGACAAATATTATAAACCTGTCAACTTTAAAGAAC
>JBKDZK010000123.1:0-5585 GCA_047971205.1 Draconibacterium sp. | reverse complement strand
TGCGGCTTGACGAGGTGGTGGTTTCTGTTAACCGCTGGGCCGAATCAAAATCTGAAATCCCGCACTACATTCAAAGCATACAGGCAGAGCAAATACAACATTACAACCCGCAAACCTCAGCTGACCTGCTTGGAAATCAAAACGGTATTTTCATTCAAAAAAGCCAGATGGGCGGCGGAAGCCCGATGATCCGTGGCTTCTCGGCCAACAGCATACTGCTTGTTGTCGACGGAATCCGGATGAACAATGCCATTTACCGAAGCGGTAACCTGCACAACGTAATTTCGGTAGATGCACAAAGCCTCGAAAGCGCCGAAGTTATTTTTGGCCCCGGCTCGGTCATCTACGGAAGCGATGCTCTCGGGGGAGTAATGAGTTTCAACACGGTAAATCCGAAGCTTTCCACCACAGCGAAAACCGAGGCATCGGGAAAGGTTTTTACCCGCTACTCGAGTGCCAACATGGAGCAAACCGTTCATGGCACCTACAACGTGGGCGGCGAAAAATGGGGAGCTGTTTTGAGTACCACCTACACCGACTTCGACGACCTCCGGATGGGGAGTCAGGGACCGGACGCATAACTTCGTCCCCAATATGTTGCGAACGGCTCTTTCAATGGTTTCGACAGAATTGTGGCAAACGACAACGACCTGGTTCAAAAATACACCGGGTACAGCCAATTTAATATCCTGGGAAAACTACGTTACCGCCCGTCGGATCGTTTCGACCTGGTTTTTAGCGCCAACCATTCGCGTACCGGCGACATTCCGCGCTACGACCGGCTGATTGAATACAAGAACGACCGGCTGGCTTACGCCGAATGGTATTACGGCCCGCAAATCTGGACATTGGCTTCGGCCCGCGCGCAATACACTGCACCCCACTTGCTCTTCGACCGCATTGGCTTGCAAGTGGGCTACCAAGACTATACCGAAAGCCGCAACGACCGGAAACTGAACAACGAAAACCGAAGAAGCCGGGAAGAAAACGTAAAGGTTCTTTCCTTTAACCTCGACTTTGGAAAAGACTTTGACGAAAATGCCGAACTGTTTTACGGGCTGGAAACTTACCTGAACAATGTCGGCTCAAACGGAATATCCAAAAACCTGCTTTCCGCTGAAACGGAAAACATTGCCCCCCGCTACCCCGATGGCTCGACATACAACAGCTTTGCTGCGTATTCTTCATTCAAATACAACGTAAGTCCGAAGTTTATTGCCCAGGTGGGGGCGCGTTTTACCTACACACAGCTCGAGGGAGTTTTTGACAAACAATATTACAATTTTCCCTTCGACGGTTTTGACATGGACAACTCAGCATTAAACGGAAACCTGGGAATTGTATGGCACCCTACGGAAGAATGGCAGATCAACCTGCACGGTTCTACGGGGTTTCGCTCCCCCAACATCGACGACATCGCCAAAGTGTTTGACTCCGAACCGGGCAACGTGGTGGTGCCCAACCCCGATCTAAAGCCCGAATATGCCCGAAACCTGGAGATCAACGTCCTCAGGAACATACACGACCATGCCAAGTTCGAGATCACCGGTTTTTACAGCTGGCTGAAAGACGCCATGGTACGGAGGGATTTCTCGCTGAACGGGCAAGACTATATCATGTACGACGGGGAATTGAGCAAAGTGGAAGCACTGGTAAATGCTGAATCGGCCAAGATTTACGGGCTGAACCTGAACATGGAAGTACTGTTTGGCAACAACTGGCGTACCCGCCACGACATCAGCCTTACCCGCGGAGAAGATTCAGATGATTTTCCGATGCGCCACGTGCCGCCTACATTTGGCTCGTCGCACCTTGTTTTTGAAAATCAACTGTGGTATGTCGACCTGTACCTCAACTACAACGGAAAGCTCGACTACAACGATCTGGCGCCCGACGAAAAAGATAAGCCTCACCTGTACCTGCCGGATGAAAACGGCAATCCGCACTTGCCCTCTTGGTGGACACTCAACCTGAAGTCGAATTACAGAATCCACCCCAAAATCACGCTTAGCGCGGGCGTGGAAAACATCTTCGACAAACGTTACCGGCCCTACTCCTCAGGAATTGTAGCCCCCGGAGTAAATTTCATATTCTCGGCCTTATTCAAAATATAAATGAAGACGCATATTCGCAGACTATGAGTCAGTTATTGAATTTCCAATATCAGATCAATCAAAATAATCGATTTTATCTAATACTAAAAAAATTCATTTGCCGTTTCTAAAGCAAGAAGGCAGAAAATCATTGAGATTTTTTAATTTATTTAATTCGGTATTGCCTTCAAAGCCTTAAGAGGGGTGCTTGCATCCCTCTTTTTTAGGCCCTTACCAAAGGAGAGGCGTAGTTAACTCTGTGCAAAACCTTTGGGTGCTTTGTGTCTTCTTTGCGCACCTTTGTGTTATAACAGGAAAAAGCGTGACACAGAGAACCGCAAAGAAAACACGGAAGCACACGGAGAAAATAATCCTACATATTCTCGTTTCATTCAGGCCAACATTCAAATTTTCAGAAATGCCTATTTTTATGGGATGAAGAAAATCAAAGATGAAGCAGAGTTTCTGGTTCTTTGCGATTGGTGTGCCGAGCTGGAATCCGGTCTGGATAACGTAATCCGGGAATACGGTTATCCTCCGTTCTGGCATCGCGAGCCCAATTTTGCCACGCTGGTACTTACCATTCTGGAGCAACAGGTTTCGCTGGCTTCGGCAAAAGCGGCGTTTGTTCGCCTGCAGGAACGAGTGGGAGAAATAACACCGGAAAATGTTCTGAAATTGAGCGACGAAGAGCTGCGTTCCTGTTATTTCAGCCGGCAAAAAACCGTTTACACCCGTCTCTTGGCTCGTGAGATTGTGGACAAAAAACTTGATCTCGATGCGCTAAACCAACTCCCCGAAGAAAGCATCCGCGAAAGCTTGCTCCGGTTAAAAGGAATCGGACACTGGACCGTTGATATGTATGTACTGATGAGCTTGCACTTCTCTGATATCTTTCCGCCCGGCGACCTGGCGACCATTAAGGCGGTGTACGAACTAAAACTGGTTCCTCCGGAAGCGTCAAAAGAAGAGATCATCCGCTACATTGAGAAATTTGCCCCTTACCGTTCGGTGGCTACTTACGTTTTATGGCATTCCTACATTCAACGGCGCCGATTAACACTGGAATAAACAGTTTTGCTTAACCGCTAAAATTCGTAGCTTTGAGAATCAACAAACAAAAAACATGGCTCATCCAAAGTACTTTCTGTTTCTGTTTATATTGATTTACGCTTGTACTTCTTCCCCTAAAAAGACACCCGAACCACAGCCCGTTCGGGTAGAATTAAGTACCGACAAAGGAAATGTGCTGCTCGAATTGTCTAACGCAACTCCCCTGCACCGTGACAACTTTGTAAAACTGGTAAAAGATGGATATTTTGACGGGATGCTGTTTCACCGGGTCATTAGTGGTTTTGGGATTGAACCATGAAGATTGACAACAAAATATCGCACTTTTTAACCGGCCCGTATATTTTCTTTGGCTTTCTTTTTATTCTCCTGCTTTTGATGGGTTTGCTCGAGCATCATCCAATCATGGCCGGAGTTAGTTCGCTTGCCACAGCCTATTTGTTTGCCACCTATTCGGGAGTGGAAATAGAAACCGAAACAAAGAAATTCAGAAACTACAACAAACAATTCGGGCTGTTTAAAACCGGCCGCTGGCGCTCGCTCGACGATTACATTGGCGTAACACTTGTTCCCATATGAAAGGTTTACCGGATGTACAGCCGCTCTAACCGAAGCAACACTTCCCATAAAACCGAATACCGGATCTACCTGGTGAATCAGGCCAAACGCCCGGCCATTCCCATAAAAAAATGCAAAACACCGGATGAAGGATACAAATGTTTGGATGAATTGGCTATCTGGCTGCACAAACCGATTTATTCTCCGAAGTAAAACCCACTGTCCCGCTTAAACATCTCTCCCTCTCCAACCGTTTATTCAGGCAGATAAATCGTACTATATTCGTGAGCGTAAAAATAAATGATCCTTACTTTCCGTTTTTTAGTTATTCCGATCAGTAAAAAATTTAGATTCATGAAGATAACCGGCCTTTTACTCGTCCTCGTCTTGCTGTCAACCACCGATTTTGCCCAGTCAAAAAAACGCGACAAGGTAAAACGCAAGTTCCGCAACACCGAAGCGGTTACCAATGAAATGCCTTCGGTTTTTATCCGGGGATCAGTGTACGACGAAGATTACAATGCGCTGCCGGGCGCCACGGTTACCATCGACGGAACGGCAAAGGGCGTAAATACCAACGAAGACGGGGAATACCTGATTACCGGGCTGGTTGAAGGCCGGACACGTGTGAGGGTTTCGTTTATCGGCTACAAAACACACACAGCCGACATTATTTTGCGTAAGGGACAAAACGTAAAAAACGTAATGCTGCCGCTCGACAACATTCACCTCGAACCAATTTTGGTGAACTCGCAAAAACGCGAACAGCAAATACTGGATGTTCCAACCGCCATTAGTTCAGTAAGCGCTCAAACCATGGAACAGTCGAATATTACGGACCTTAGTTTGATGAGCGAATTTGTTCCGGGGTTGTACATCCGGGAACAGGGCGCCAACCGGCCAAGCTTTGTTATTCGCGGCCTCACCAGCGACGAAGTAAGCCCCAGTGCGCAGCCGCGTGTTTCGGTGTCTTTCAACAATGTTCCGATCAACAGGGCAAGCGGGGCCTCGCTCGAATTGTATGACATGGACCGCGTGGAAGTTTTAAAGGGCCCGCAGAACACCCTGTTTGGCCGAAGTGCCCAAGCCGGAGCCGTGCATTATATCAGCAAAATGCCCACCGGCGAATTCAATGGAAGTTTAACTGCGGGATACGGAGAATTCGGACAAAAAGAAGTGCGCGGCTTTGTAAACCTGCCCATTATAAAAGACAAACTGGCAGTGAGGGCAGCGGGTATTTACAACTACCGCGACGGCTATATTGAAAATACTTTTGGCGGCGACCTGATGGGTAAAAACACCTACGGCGGACGTTTTTCGGTGCGCTTTAAACCGGCGTGGAACCACAAATTCGACCTGGTGGTGAATTACCAAAAAGACGATACTCCGGGAATTGCCTTTATGCCCGACAGTCTGGCCAACACCAACGGAACGACCGGAATCTTTAGCGGCGTAGCCTCGCACGAACAGGGAACCAACCTGGGAACCGGGAAAAAAGTCTTTGACGCCACGCTGAATTACCGTCTCTACATGAGCGAGCACAATTACTGGACGTCCATTACCTCGTACCGCACCAACGATGCTTCGGCGCGCTGGGACGGCGACGGAACGGCATCGGCAGCCATCGACATGGCCGAAAATTCGAGTGCCAGCCAGTTTTACCAGGAGATCAGGGGGAACTTCTCGCAAAACAGCCGACTGAACAGGGTACTGGGCGGAAGTTACTGGCGTGAAACGGCCGATCAGACTTACTGGCTTTCGCCCAACGAGCAACAACTGGCCAACCTCATGCTTTCCAGTCCGCCCATGCCTTTGGTTGACAACAGCGGGCAGCCGATATCGATCCCCGTCATCCCTGTGGGA
>JBKDZK010000122.1:0-5754 GCA_047971205.1 Draconibacterium sp. | reverse complement strand
GTAATTTTTGGCCGCAATTTCTGCTTTCAGCGCATCTATTTCATCCTGGGTAATCGTAAACTGTTTGGTCGAATAATCTTCGATGGTGATATCGACCGGTGTTAAAAATCCCCAGGCCTCGAAGAAGGCCGTAAGGTCCAGGTTGGCGATCTGGCAGGCGGCCCGTACAAAATCTAACTGGTAAAAACCGTCGTTTTGCACGTTAGAATCGTCGTGGTTGCGCACGTACTCGTACAAATCTTTGTAAAAGTCCTGTTTCCCCAAAGCATCCATCAGGTAAAGCTTCAGTTGCCAGAAGGGGATGAGTTTTACGAACACATCGCTGCTTTCGTTGTGTGGAATACCTTTGTTTAGCAGCTCATTGAATCCTTTGTTGTACCTGTCATCAGAGATCAGGCGCGAGGTATTGCCCCACGATGTTTGTACATACAAAGAGTGAATGTTGTTTGTTACTTCGGTCATACCGATCCACTTCAGGCCTGGGCGGGTTTGGTTGCAATGCCCCACTTCGTGTGCCGGTCCCCAGCAAGAAGATGTGGAGAATTTGCTTAAGTCGCACAGTTGGGTTAATGTACCCGATTCGTAGGCCGTATAGTAACTGGTTGCATACATATACGAAGTTTTTATCCCGAGGAAATAGAGCCTGTTGCCGGGCATTCGGTTGTATTTTTCATAACCCATAAATTCCCATTCGAGGTAAACCATGTCGTCATACTTATTGATCAATGCCAGTCCGTCAGGTGTGTAATTTCTGAATTTTGAGGTTTCAAAGGTGAGATGTGCATATTTTCCGAGCACATCGAAATAGGGATAAGTTGCTGCGGAAAGTAGTCGGTCCCAGTCGCTTTGTGTATGTTTTGTTTTGTCGAAATAGCCATTTACTGTTCCCGTGGAAATATTGATTTTTACAGGTGTTTCCTGAGCTGTTGGAGTGAGGTACAGAATGTAAATCAGTCCGGTAGTTTCAGCTTTGATTTTGTTTATGCCGGGAGATAATGAATAACTTGTTCCGGAGAATGCTGATTCATTTCCCTGGATAAAAAGGGAGATGTTGGTGTTAAAGTCATTCGCAAAAACCACTAATTCTTCTCCTTCACTTACATAAATTCCTGTTGGGTTGTCGCGAAGACTGTAGGGAGAAGTCTTGGTTTTGGCAGAAAACAGGTCGGGATTAGTATAGGGTTTATACTCCTGTACCCTGAACTCAGTGTCGTATTCGTTGCGGTAAATTTTTAAGGCCAGGTTGCGGAAGAAGGAATTGTTAATGGCATCGATTTCTGTTTCAGTGATGCCGCTTTTTAGCTCAGAGCATGATAAATCGGTGAAAACTTCCATGTACTGGGCATTGGCCTCGTTGTACTGATAGAATTCCATTTCGGCACAACTTACAAAACCGCTATTGGAATCTCCCACCCCCGATTTCACGACAAATTGTATTTGAGTTGGATTTATAATAGGGGTATTGAAGGTGACTCTACTGGAAGAAGAGCTTCCCTGAAAGTCGTAATCACCGTGTTTTGTGAGAGCCGGGTTTTCTTTGGTAGCTATCCACAATTCGAATTCTTTTATGCGTCCGTTTGAACCGCCATCCAAGCGTGGGTAGTAGGTGAGGTAGTCTATTTGCGATACATTTTCAAAAAAGTAGCTAAGTGTAATCGGGAAATAATTGGGCGATGAATTGCTCCAGGCCGAGTGGTAAATGGTACTTTTATCGTTATCAAACGAATTGGCAATACCTGTACCCGGTTGTTCGCTGCTGGCTGTAGCACTTTGTACTGAAACTTTAATGTCTTCTGCAATATCGTCAGTAGATGGGATTAATGCTGCCTGGGTAACAACACAACTGTCGTATATGGCCGAATCATCGTTGTAAACAAACTTAATAATTGCTGAACGTTCGTCAAAATTCAGGTTATCATCTGCCGTAAAAAGGTATTCTTTCGAAACCATTGAGCCGCTTTTGGTTCCAGATGGGGTGGGTGTTATCCAGTTTACTTCGGTTCCTTTTGTGGTGTATTCAACGTTGGAGGTTACGGTAATCGAGAACTGGCTTTCGCTGTTTTCAAGTTCAATGGAATGTTCTTTTACCAGGATGGCGGGGCCGTAACCTAACTGCCGTACAGTAACAGTATAATCTTCGAGAGAGGAAGTGATACTTACAGTTGTTTCGCGTGAGTCTACTGCTTCGTTAGGTAGAACTGAAATGGTGATTGACTGGTTGCTGACATCGTACGATTTTGCAGCAATGCACCAATCGGCGGAAGAAGAGGCACTCCACTCATTGGCTTCCAGGTTGGTTGAAACGGGGATTTTTACAGTGCCTCCTGTTTCCGTAAAATCCTGGGTTAGGGACGAAGTTTCAATGAGAAACTGATTTTCAACTTCCACTTTGTCTTTTGTACACCCGGAAGTAACAAACAAGATGAAAATAAATGAAAGAATATCTAAGGATGATTTTGTCATTGCAGTTAGATTATTGGAAAGAAACCCGGGAGTGATTTGCTCCCGGGTTGTCTATTAGTTGTAGTATTATAAACCTTTCATGCTGAATTCGCTGAATACAAAGTACGATCCTCCGTTCATGTTTTGCGGAACTACAAACCGGATGGATGTAGATTCGGGCATTACAATTACCGGAGAAGAGTAAGTTGCTTTTGCCCCGGTTGGAAGCTGATCCTGGGTAATGGTTGTTACTTTTTCATAGGTAGCACCATCGGCGCTTGCGTAAATGTCGATGGTTTTTGGGTTACCGGCTCCGCCTGTTGCACGTCCTGTGAAATCAAATGTGAATGCAGAGATCGCGCTGTTCAGGTCAACCTGAAGATAATGATGGCCTTCAACATTGACACTCCATGCCGAGTGGAAATAGGTATTAACATCGCCATCCAGCAAGTTGGCTAACGATCCTTCTGATGGTTCAACAGCATTCGACGACAGCATTCCGGCGGTTAAAGCAAGCGGAACAAGGTCGGCCGCATCGGGCGTGTAAGAAATGCCAAACAAACAGGTATTGTTTGCCTGGTCAATTGCAAACGATTCGCGCGAGCATTCGGTTAACCGAAGCGGAAGAATATAATTTCCGTACGTAAGTTTTGTCCGGTCAACATTAATGTCGAGTTTAACGGTTTGATCCTCCGAAGTAAATGATACTGTTCCGTTACCGGTTAAGGTGTAGGCATTAGAAGGCAACAAGGTAAAATTCACGTTGTTTTCTTCGTTGTAGGCTGCAATCAGTGTTTCATCAATTTCAACCGTACAGTCGAAGTCCCATTTGTTTGTTGCCGATAAAGTAAGTGGCAGAGATAAACTTACCTGTGTATCCCCGTTGTCGGTTAATGAGTTGGACACATAGCCGGTTTGAGTAAAATACACTACCGGGATTTCAACTGTTGGTGAAAGGATCAAGATTTGTTTCTTCGCATTTACCGAATCCTGTGAGGTCAACGATAATGGTAAAACATAATTTGCCTCATTTCCCAGAGACTCAATGACATCTGTTTTTAGTTGTATCTGGAATATTTTGTATTTATCGTTTACTCCAAAATCAATGGATGTTGCCGACAGGAACTCGTAAGCTGTTGCCGGAAGAACAGAGTATGCAGTTTCGTTTTCCTGGTTATACAAAGCCATTTGCGCATCGTCTAAAACCGAAACATTAGCTACACCGGTAGCATTTAGGTTACTTCCTGCTTTGTTGATCGTGATGGAGTGGTCGGTGTTCTCACCGGTTTTGTATAAGGTGAGATCCTGCTCTCCGCTTTTCAGGAAATAGAAAATGGTATCGTAATCACTCAGGAATTCGTCTTTATTGTCGTCGCAAGAAGCTATTAAAATCAACAATCCTAATAGCATTGACAGATATTTATTATTACCTCTCATAAAATTTCTTGTTTTAATTGTGATTAAACTTTACTGTTTTACCAACCATAGTTTTGGGTGAGTAATTTGTTTCTGTCCAGTTCCCGTTGAGAAAATGGATAGAGATAGTGATTACTTTTAAAAATTCTGGTTTCAAAAGCAGTTCTTTGCCAGTATTCTGCAGGAGTTGTGGAGCCGCTTCCCTGAACTGCGATGTTCATCCCGTACATGGGGCCTCCGTCAACCTCTTCTGCAATCATCCAGGTACGTGTATCGAAATAGCGATGGTTTTCGAAAGCTAATTCAATACGTCTTTCCTGCCGGTATAACTCAATTAGTTTGTCAGTGTCGGCATTGGGATAAATCTCAGTAATTGGATCTAATCCGGCACGATCTCTCAAATCGGCCCATACTTCCATAGCCTTGCTTTCATATCCGGCTGGCAATGATGCTCCTCTTTTCTTACCTTCGAGCACTGCTTCAATAAAGTTCAGGTAAATTTCACCCAAGCGGAAAGTCGGATAAGTCAGGTTTCCCCATTTACCGTTGGCAGAGTTTGAGGTGTGATCGTAATACTTGTTAATGAGGTACCCAGATTTAGGATGGTCATGCGATTTGTTTCCGTTAGCACCTGAAGCAAAAGAGGTTAAAGTTTTGCTATTGCCATGATGCCAGTAACCACCGCCATAAAATACAGATACATAGAATCTTGGTTCCCTGTCTTTATACATATTCGGAGTTGTAACCGTATAAGAATCAAATCCGGCCCATGCAGGGTAAGACCATGACGCCATTTCAAACTCATCTTCGCTATATCCTGATTCTTCATCCACAACTGGAAGTCCATCGCCCTCGTAACCGGTTACCGGGTAGCGCCCGTTGCTCATGGCATAAGCATCTACTTGTTGCTGTGTTGGCCCAACACCACCATAGGCAGTTCCGGCAACACTGGAAGGTACAGTTGTTACAGCATAAGAATACCGACCGATATAACCGGTTGTCCAGATAAGTTCAGAATTCCAAAGTTCCTGGATAACACCATAATAATCCTCGTATGGGTTGCCGTTTCCTGCCCGGTACAGTTCGTATGAACCTTCATTAATCAGTTTGTAGGCTGCTTCTGCTGCTTCAACCCATTTGTTTACATCGTATGTTTGAGGGAATAAATTAACACCTGACAGTTCAGGGAAATCAGGGGCTACAGGGTTTTTAACACTGCTGTATAGCGTATTGCCATTAAACAAATCTCTTGCCGAATACAACTTGAGACGAGAGATAAGCGCCTGGCAAACATCCTTTGTTGCCAAACCTTTTTCGTTATCATTACGCCAACCCTGGTGCATTGCATCATCTGCCATACAAGCTTCGAGCTCGCTAACCACGTAGTTTACACACTCGTTCCAGGTATTCCGGGGGCGGTAAAGCTGTTCGGTTGTTGCTGTAAAATCCAACAATTCACCGCCTACCAAAAATACAGGACCATAAATACGCATCATGTTGAAGTAATAATAGGCGCGGGCAAAGCGTGCCTGAACTTTCCAGCTTGCCAATTCTTCCTTTGTTACAATAGGGTCAGAACAACGATCAACATTCTGCATAAAGATGTTACACTCCCTTATTCCTTTGTAAAAATCGGCCATCTTATAATAGGGAACATCAGATGCATTCCACGAACCAAAATTAATTTTCCTGAATGCCCGGTTGTAAGTAACTGTAGCTTCATCAGAAGCTCCTAACCAGGGGTCTGCATCGCCCATTGGTGATTTTGCTTCATAGGGAATAAACGACATTGCATTCAACCAATAGGCTTCAGTATTTCCTCGTGTTTCCCATATTTCATCAAAGGTAAGCGCTTCATCTTCCTGTTTGTCAAGGAAATCCTCGCAAGAAGTCATG
>JBKDZK010000121.1:0-4580 GCA_047971205.1 Draconibacterium sp. | reverse complement strand
CCGGGGCGGTTATTAATTTTCTGGATGCCGGCCCAAACCTACAGATTGTTGCCCTGGGAGATGTGTTCCAGGATAAAATTGACAATTGCCGCGAGCAGCTCAAAAAGGAACTACTGATCTTAAACGGGGAAGTGCTGGGGTATAAAAAGCAGCAACGAATAGCAACACTTACACCTTCTGGCTTGGAAGATGTGTTTACAATAAGCTGGGTGAATCCCGACGGAGGGAGTGTTAACGGAGTCGCCAAATTAACGGCTGCGAAATTGGAGATCTCGCTGAGCAAAGACGGACAGGAAGAGGTGATTGTATTGCAGAAGCTATAGCGATTGGAATCACCGGCCTTCTTTGAAATGGCATTAGTGAAAAGCTGTAGGCGGATGTCAGACCCTTGTATTTCACTGGTTTTAATAAAAAGAAAAGCCGGCTCTTATGAATCGACTTATCATTTTAATTTGGTTAGATTTGGTTTGAAAACCCAAGGGTTGAATATACTAAATTATTCAGTACAGCAAATTCTTGATAACATATTCGGAGCTATGTCATTCTGCCCGTAAGGGCGATTATTGACCATGGAAGACCTGCCCGTATGCAGGTACTTTTTTACCACTTTCGTTGCTTCCAGGAAAACTTTTGGCGTAGATGTACTTTGGAAGCTGTCTGCTCTCAACCGCGTATCAAAACGGGTAATTTTGGGCAAATGCTAACTTAAAATTGTTATAAATTAAGTGTCTCTTTCCTGCTGTTGATTTTTAGAATAATCTGGCTTATTATTCCGAAGCGTTGTCACACAAGAGTTTGAGCGCGTCGAAAACGAATCATTTTTTCGGTTGAACGGCAATCGCTTTTTTTGCGTTTCCGTTTGCATTTGGCGGGGCTTCTTCATCTTGATTTCTTTGGGCTGAATCTTTATATTTGCCTCTCTTCATGCTTTAAAAGAAAGAATTTGAAGGGATTTTGCCTCGTTCGCGAGGTAAAGGAAATAAGAGAATCGAACCTAAATTGGGCTGCATGAATGAGTATCAAAAAATTCTGATCAACACCCCTCTCAGCATACTGATTCATTTGCTACCCTTCCGGGTGGAATTCAAACTTCAGCAACAATAAACAAATTTTTATAGATGAAACGAGCATATAACTTACGTTTTTGGCACCTGGGGTGATGAAAGAATATGCAAGTTCCATCTTATACAATGGAAAAATAAACAACTTTAATAAGATGAAAGCTTACAACATTATTGTT
Source organism: Draconibacterium sp. (assembly GCA_047971205.1). Taxonomy (GTDB): domain Bacteria; phylum Bacteroidota; class Bacteroidia; order Bacteroidales; family Prolixibacteraceae; genus Draconibacterium. Next base: position 3,340 of record JBKDZK010000121.1, on the reverse strand, counting down.
TTGGCCAAGCAGGTTCCTGATACCAGGAATGTGGGCAAAGATGCAATGAAAGCTGACGGGACGATCAACAGGGCGGTCTTGCCGGCAATTTTTAATCCGGAGGACTTAAATGCCCTGGAACAGGCCCTTCGCATCAAAGGTAAATTTCCGGGTAGCACCGTGAAGATTTTAACCATGGGACCCGGCAGGGCTGCCGATATCATTCGTGAAGGCCTTTTCAGAGGTGCTGACGGTGGTATTCTGCTAACCGACCGTGCGTTTGCAGGTTCCGATACGCTGGCAACTTCCTATGCGCTGGGACAAGCCCTGAAAAAAATGGGTAACATCGACATCATCATTGCCGGACGTCAGGCGATCGACGGTGACACCGCACAGGTTGGTCCGCAGGTAGCTGAAAAACTTGGGATGCTTCAGATTACTTATGTGGAGGAAGTAATCGAGTTGAAAGACAAGAAAATTACTGTGAAACGCAGGTTGGAAAACGGTGTGGAAACGGTTCGTTGCCCGCTGCCGCTGGTAATGACAGTAAACGGAACTGCTCCCGACTGCCGCGCCCGCAACGCCAAACGACTGATGCGATACAAACACGCCAAAACGGTTACCGAGCTGCAGAAAGAGAACGAAGATTACACGCATATGTACAACGATCGTCCGGACCTCAACATTCCGGAGTGGACGGTGAACGATATCGAAACGGATCCTTCTCAGTTGGGATTGACCGGTTCTCCTACAAAAGTGAAAACCGTAGAGAACGTGGTGTTGCACGCCAAAGATTCGAAAGTGATTTCGGCCTTGGATGCAGAGATTGAAGCAATGATGATCGAACTGATCGAAAGTCATACAATTGGATAACGGACCCCTTAAAATCAGAATACTATGAATAACGTATTTGTATATTGCGAGATAGAAGACGGCCATGTTGCTGAAGTAAGTCAGGAACTGCTGACCAAAGGAAGGTCGTTAGCCGATGAACTGAACTGTAAGCTGGAGGCGATTGCCATCGGTTATCAACTGGATGAAATAGGGAAACAGATCATTCCTTACGGTGTAGATACGCTTTACATTGCCGACGACAAGCGTTTGAGCCCGTTTCAGACCTTGCCATACACTTCGATTGTGGTGAACCTGTTTAAGGAAGAACAGCCGCAGATTGCCCTGATGGGAGCATCATCGGTTGGCCGCGATTTGGGACCACGTGTTTCTTCGGCGCTTCACAGCGGGTTGACTGCCGACTGCACCAGCCTGGTGATCGGCGATCATTTCGATAAAAAACAAGACAAGAATTACGAAAACCTTTTGTACCAGATCCGTCCGGCTTTTGGCGGAAACATCATTGCAACCATTATCAATCCCGACTGTCGCCCGCAGATGGCAACCGTTCGCGAGGGGGTAATGAAAAAAGAGGTGCGTGATCCGAAATACAAGGGAAAAGAAGTAAAACTTGACGTAGCAAAATATGTAAACGACACCGATTTTGTGGTGGAGATCATCGAACGTCATGTTGAAAAAAGCAAGCTGAACATCAAAGGTGCGCCGATTGTGGTAGCCGGTGGTTACGGAATGGGTTCGAAAGAGAATTTCAACCTGTTGTACGAACTGGCCGACGTACTGGGAGGTGAAGTCGGTGCTTCGCGTGCTGCGGTGGATGCCGGGTATACAGCTCACGAACGCCAGATCGGGCAAACCGGTGTTACCGTTCGTCCGAAACTGTACATTGCCTGCGGAATCTCGGGGCAAATCCAGCACCGCGCGGGTATGGAAGAATCGGCTCAGATCATCGCGATCAATACCGATCCGGAAGCTCCGATCAACGCCATTGCCGACTATGTGATTAACGGTGATGTGGCCGAGGTGATTCCTAAAATGATCAAGTATTACAAAAAGAACACCAAGTAATTCACCCTTTAAATTGCGGAAAAATGGCAAATTATTATATTGACAACAGCGAATTAAAATTTCATTTGAACCACCCTTTGATGGAAAAAATCGTTCGCTTAAAAGAACGGGAATATTCCTTCAAAAAAGAGTTTGATTTTGCCCCGATGGATTACGAGGATGCCATCGATAATTACGACCGTGTACTGGAAGTAGTAGGCGAAATCTGTGGAAACATTGTGGCTGAAAATGCGGAAAGCATCGATGCCGAAGGTCCTCAGGTAGTGGACGGGCATGTGATTTATGCCCGCGGAACCCAGGAAAACATCGACGCCCTGAACCAGGCCGGTTTAATGGGAATGTCTTTACCTTACAAATACGACGGGCTGAACTTCCCGATCGTTCCGTACATTATGGCAGCCGACATTGTGTCGCGTGCCGATGCAGGTTTTGTAAACATCTGGGGCTTGCAGGACTGTGCCGAAACCATCAACGAATTTGCTTCGGAAGAACAAAAAGAAAAATACCTGCCGCGTGTATCGAACGGCGATACCATGGCCATGGACCTGACCGAACCAGATGCAGGTTCCGACCTTCAGGCCGTGCAGCTGAAAGCTACCTGGGACGAGAAAAAGCAAACCTGGTTGCTAAACGGTGTAAAACGTTTTATCACCAACGGCGACGGCGATATCTCTTTGGTACTGGCCCGTTCGGAACCGGGAACAAAAGACGGCCGTGGTCTTTCAATGTTTATCTACGACAAGCAGGACGGTGGTGTAACCGTTCGTCGTATCGAGCATAAAATGGGGATCATCGGATCACCTACCTGTGAATTGGTATTCAAAAACGCTCCGGGCGAACTGGTAGGTTCACGTAAAATGGGTTTGATCAAATACGTAATGGCCCTGATGAACGGTGCGCGTTTGGGAATTGCTGCTCAGTCGGTAGGGGTGAGTGAAGCAGCTTACCGCGAAGCATTGGCCTATGCCAGGGAAAGAATGCAGTTTGGGAAAGCCATTATCCGTTTCCCCGCTGTTTACGAAATGCTTTCGCTGATGAAAGCGAAACTGGATGCTTCGCGTACCTTGTTGTACGAAACAGCCCGTTTTGTTGACATGTACAAAACTTACATGCACATTGCCGAAGAGCGTTCGCTGGAAAAAGAAGAGCGCGAAGAAATGAAAAGATACCAGCGTCTGGCTGATATCTTCACGCCGCTTGTAAAAGGTATGTCGAGTGAATACAGCAACCAGCTGGCGTACGACGCCGTACAGATCCACGGTGGCTCTGGTTTTATGAAAGACTACCCGGTGGAACGTATTTACCGCGACGCCCGTATTACTTCCATTTACGAAGGTACTACGCAGTTGCAGGTGGTGGCCGCTATCCGTGGCGTAACAACCGGCTCTTACCTGGCTCAGATTCGTGAATACGAAGCCGAGCGTGTATCGCCCAAACTGGAGTA
>JBKDZK010000120.1:0-7661 GCA_047971205.1 Draconibacterium sp. | reverse complement strand
ATTGAATCAATCCACTTTTGAATGAACAGAATTTATTTAAACGTGTACCTTAACTTGCGAATAATGGCTTTTGCATCTTTTTCGTAGTGTCCCTTCCGGTCGATTACTGCCAGCAGCTCAGCCCTTGCCTCACTTCGCTTGTTCTCTTTCAGGTAGCACAAAGCTTTGTACCACTCTGCTTCTTCCACGAATAAGTTATTTCCATGATTTATAACTTTCGTGTATTCCTGAATTGCATTGTCGTACTGATCCAGATTCTGATAACTCAATCCTTTGTAAAACTGCGCAACAAAGGCCTGACCTTTCTGCGGAGTGACATTGTCCAGCTCTTTGATTGCTTTTTGATAATCGGATTGCTGGAAGTATATTTTTGCCGTCTGAATAGCGTCCAAGCTTGCGTTCACAGAACGTTCGGAAGCCCAGGCTGGTGTTTCAAAATATTTTGCATAGGTCCCCTGAGCCGACTGCATTCCGGTATTTAAAATGCCCGCCAGACCGATCAAAACAACGATCATAGCCACACTGTTTCTCCAGAATCGCGTAGACTGCGTATCGAATCGTGGCATTACGATCGATTTTACTTCTTGCTTTTCTGAACCTCTTCGTGCCTCCGACAGGCTTTCCCGTAACGAGATAATGTCTTTTTCACCGATGGCTGAATTTATTTGCTCACGCAACGAGAGCTCGGCCATCAAGTCGGTATTTTCTTTTAATTCAATATTAAACTCTTCCAGTAATTCGTCATCGTCAAGAACACCGTCGATAAAGTCTTCAATTGTATTTTCGCTTACATTCCACGAAGTTTCTGCTTCTATAATGCTGCTCATCTCGTCTCTCAACTTCATCACATCAAATTCTTCGAGTGCAGCCTCCAGTTCCATATGCAGATTCACTTCTTCGAGCAGTTGCTTATTCTGCTTCATTTCAGCTTCAAATTCAGCCAAAATGTTGTCGTCCATCTCTCCGTTCAGGTAGTCATCAATTTCTTCGGCCGAATACTGAGGTTCTACAGATTTGGCCACCTGCTGCAGGGTTTCACGGAGATTCATAATGTCAGCTTCCAGAACGGCTTCTTCAAGGCCATCCAAATCTTCCATTTCGAAGCCATTCAGTTCCTCATCGTAACCGTTGACTTCGGCGCCATTCTGACCTTGTTTCTTGTAGAAATGATGGATATTCTCGTTACTTGTCTTTTCGTGTTGATACACGTGTACCCTGGGCAACGATTCAAAGTTTTCAAACAGCTCTGAAAAGGTTAACTCGTCTGTTAGCTCCTGGATTTCATCCAAATCCTCCAGCAAAGCAAACGATCCGTTTGTAATTTTTTCTGATTTTGTTTCCTTCTGAATTTCCAGAAGTTTGCCTTTGAGGTTTAACACGTCCATTTCGAGTACTGCGTCCTGTAGATTTTTGTGAAGTTCTACTTCTTCTTTCAGCTCTTGATTGAATTCCATTTCTTTTTCGAATTCAAGTCTTTGCTGTGCGTCCATTAAATCTAAACAATAGTCTTCAATGCGTCCAATTAATTCTGTTTTAGGTGTCATCTTCAAGTATTTTTTTAAATTCTGTATCTTGCTTAATCCGTTTTATAAGCAGCTCTTTACACTTGAATTTTCGGGTTTTTGCATATTTCTCCGTTTTAAAGCCCATAATGCTGGCAATTTCTTTAAGCGACACTTTTTCGAAAAACAGCTGCAACAACTTCTGACAATCAGAACTAAGGGTTTTAAAATGCTTCTGATACAAACCGTACTTTTCGTTTTTATCCACTAACTCAACCAAGTTATCATCATAAATGTCTTCATGGTAGGGCAACGAATCGTTTAATTTTTCTTTTTCAATCCGTCGTTTTTCAAGTTGTTTCAACCATAGAAACCTGCAAACCGAAAATAAATAGCCTTGAAAAGAACTCTTTTCGAAAATTAAATCATTCTCCTTTAATTTTCTGTAGATCACGATAATGGCTTCCTGAAATATATCGCTGGCATCATCTTCACTTCCCTGGTTCTTCTTAATGAAATAATTTACTTTATAGTAGTACTGTTTGTATATGTACTGTAAAATTAAATTATCATGCCTTAAGATTCCTTTCAGGATTTGCGCATCCGTATAGTTTATCATGTTCTATTATATTATTCGATTATTACGTAAAAGGTAACCCTTTATTTAATCACAACTTAATCAACAATCTCCACTAAAAGCATCAACTAAGCTAATAAACAATGAATTACAATAAAAGTTAAAGATAAAAATTATCTTAAAAAAAGAAGCATAAGAGAAAAAATATGTTCAAAGGGGATTAAAAACAAAAAGGACGGGTTCAACAACCCATCCTTTTCTCATTAAACTAACTAACCTAACTAAACCTAAACTTATGAAAATAAACGTGCCGTAAAGATAAAGCCGGAGAGCAAATGGAGCAAAAGAAAGGTGTTAAATCATGTTAAAGTCCCGATAAATTAACATGAATGTTACTGAGCAACGAAAGTATAGTGAATTGTCCCCTTCTGAAGGGCCGGAGCAGCATCGTCTTTGTTAAAGATGGTACGGGTTGCTGCTTCCTGTGCGTACAGGAATATTTGCTGGTCGCGAATGGAATTGTTCTTTCTGGCGGTAGCATCCACCACCGTCCCGTCACGGTTCACTTTAATGTCCACAATAACAGTCCCACCTCCCTGCGCCAGGTAAACTGGAACAGGCAGACTCACATGGTAACGGTTCTCCAGGTAATAAACAATGTTGCTTTCGCCTGCATAAATCACATTTTTAATGGAATCCCTGTCCATTCCCTCTGTTGTTTCAACCGGCATCTTAATTTCGCTAAGATCCACTACGTCTTTTGAAAGATTGTTACTAACACTCGACGACAGTTTTTGGGCGGCTTCCACTTCTTTCAAATATTCATTGTTAAAGAATTCGTCTTTTGAAGTGGTGGTATTCTCACGCGCCGATCGGTTGGACGCCAGGTTGGTTCTGTTGTTGACAGTTGGAGCTGGAGCTTGCTGTTGCTGTTCTTCCTGTTGTTCGGGTTCTTCCTCCGGAAGCTCGGGTTCGGGAATATTATCCGGAAACTCGATCAGGATGACTTCCTCCTTAATGTTTCCCTTTTTGTCGATATCGGCCAGCAGGAAAGCTGTAAAAAGAAGAATGTGGAAGACCAATGTCCCCATCACCCCGTAAATATTTCTCCGGTATATTTCCCCCAGTTTTTGCACCCGACAAAAGTATAAAATTAAGTGCTATTAAAATTCTACCTGAAAGGCATGAATCTTCTGCAAATAAAAAGGTGTTAACAATAACGCTAACACCTCTCAAATATTTGGTAAATATAAACTTCTTTTAGCGGGTTGCTACAATCATGGCCCTAAAATAACCGATTGATTCGGCAATTCCCATAAACGGGTTATCCATATTACGCTCGTGCTCCAGGCTAATAACTCCTGTATAATTCACTTCTCTCACCATCTTTACAAAAGCAGGAAAATCGATTATACCGCGTCCCACTTCCACCGAATAGCCCAGTTTTGTAGTTCCGGTAACATCTTTCAGGTGAATGTCAAAAACACGCGAATGATACTTTTTGAGGTCGGCAACCGGATCTTTACCGTTCCGGGTATCGTGGCCAATGTCCAGACACATTCCCATTCTTGGGTCAAGGTCTTTTGTTTTTTCCCAAACCTCGTCGGCATCCTGGTAAATATCGATGTCCGGGCCGTGCAGGTGAATGGCATAAAAGAAACCGTATTCTTTTACTTTTTCTTCCACATACGGTAGCAGGTCGTAATTCGGTACCCCTACAATCGTATTCACTCCTACCCTTTTGGCGTATTCAAAATATTTGTCGATGTCTTCTTTCGAACGCATGTAGAGAGGCCCCACAGCATAGCCTTTTACACCGTATTCGGCACATTTGGCGTGGAAAGCTGCAATTTCCTCATCGGTACTTTCAACGGGTAAATGAAAATCCTTGATACACAAATAATGAACATCGCAACGTTTCAGCGTTTCCAGCGTAGTTTGCAAATCAAATTTATGAAAGGTATAACCGGCAACTCCCAGTTTGAAATTTTCTTTTGTTTCGGGTGCGGGCTGCGGATCGGGCCTTTGAGCTTGCTGAGCAACCACCGCCAGTTGCAAAAAGAAAATCAGAAAAGTAAAAGTCAGAAATTTCTTCATGGTTCAATGATTTAGATTTAATGGGTATAAAAATAGCAAATAATTTACGGAAGCAGACTTACAATGTAAAAATGAAATGCAGGGCATAACATAATCACCAACCAGAAAATCTTAGTTGCTGAAAATTCCAAAAGGTTTTACGAAAGCTTCTTTGTGCTCATTACGTCTTCCGAAATCAAGAAAACAACCGGCTTCCCTGAAACGGGGTTGGTACGCGTAATCACTACCGTATCATACACCGCCTCAATGTCTTTGTAATTAAGCACGTCCATCGGAACTCCTGTTTTTCTGACATCTCCCTTTTGCATCATAATCAGCTGATCGCAGTACTCTCCGGCCAGGTTCAGGTCGTGAATAATCATCAGAATGGTCAGTTTCAGGTCGTGGCTCAGGCGGCGGATAAGATTCAGAATCTGAACCTGGTGCGTTATGTCGAGGTGCGATGTGGGTTCATCCAACAAAAGCAACTGAGGCTCTTGTGCAAGCGCACGGGCGATGCCTGCCAGCTGTTGCTCTCCCCCGCTCAACGCGTTCATGTACTTGTTCCGAAGCCGGTCCACTCCGGTTAATTTCATGTATTTCTCAGCAATGGCAAAGTCGTTCTCGTTTTCAAAAAACTGAAACTGTTTGCGATACGGCATGCGGCCCATCAGCACATATTCCTCCACCGTCATCGCACCTGCTTCTATGGTTTGAGTAACAATGGCCAGGTTTTGCGCACGTTGCCGCAGGCTCATTTTGTGAATATTTTTCCCCTCTAAAGTAACCACACCGGTTAAGGCTGAAAGTTCGGCAGAGATTCCTTTAAACAAGGTGGTTTTCCCCGATCCATTCGGGCCGATGATACCCACAAAATCACCTTTCTGAATCCCAAAGCTGACATCGTCGAGGACAAAATGCCCCGGATATCCGCACGAAAAATGTTCTATTTTAACAAACGACTGCATGTATTCAATTCAACTTAACGTGAGAACGTGACCGACTCAACACAATAATAAATACCAATCCACCGGCAAAACCTGTAATTACGCCAATCGGCAACTCGTTGGGAGCAATGATTGTCCGCGCAATGGTATCGCTCAGCACCAGGAAAATAGCGCCTCCCAGGAACGACCCGGCCAGCAATACGCGGTAATCGTTGCCAATGACCAAACGCACCAAATGCGGAATTACCAGCCCCACAAAACCGATCACCCCGGCTACCGAAACCGCGATCCCGGTCAACAGCGACGCCACAAAAAACAACAGGCGAACCGTTACATCGGTATTGATCCCCAGATGTTTTGCTTTGGCATTTCCCAAACGCAGCGCATTCAGTGGCTGCGCAAAAAAGTAAGTAATGATCAACCCGGCCAGCGACGAATAAAGTGCAATGCGTATCAACATCGAATTTGATTCATCAAGCGAGCCCATGACCCAAAAAACAATGCTTTGCAAATTATCGGTAGTGGAAATCGACATCAAAAACATCATGGCCGACGATGAAATAAAACTCACCATTACACCGATCAGCAACATGCTGTTGATGCTAAGCCCGGCCCTTTTTATGCTTAGGAAATAAACCAGAAACAACGTAATTATCGCTCCTAAAAAACCAAACACCGGAAGCGTAAGAAAACTCAGGCTATTCAGTCCAAAAACAATGGCAATGGCAATCCCCAGTGCAGCTCCTCCGGAAATCCCCAGGGTATAGGGTTCCACCAGCGGGTTGCGGTAAATTCCCTGCAAAATAGCTCCCGAAAGGCTCAAGGCTCCCCCAACGGCAATGGCCAGAATCAAGCGGGGAATCCGGATTTGTGTCAAAATCGTAAACTCCATCGAATCGGGCTGGGAAAGTATTTGCGGGAGCCGGGACAAAGTAATGTCAATCTCGCCCGACGACAAGGAGATGGCCAACGACACGGCGAGCAAGAGCAACAAAGCCGCCAAAAACACGATCCACTTCCAATACCTGGTTCTTATTCCTGCCATTTGTTATTCACTTAAAAAACGATACACATCTTCCAACGCACTGACAAAATTCTGAGGTGTAGGACTGCACGAAGTCTCCGAATCGATCAGAAAGACCTTGCGTTTTTGTACGGCCGACACACTTTTGTAATTCATCCACTCTTCTTTTTCCGACTCGCCAAAACCACCCATGGTCGCGATAATAATCACATCGGGATTACGCATCACCACACTTTCGCGGGTCATGGTTCCCTTGGTAAGTCCTGCCGCAATGTTGGAACCGTTGCAAAAGGTAATGAAATCGTTCATATAGGTATTTTCCAGCACCGAGAAAATCGGGCTGGCGCCAATCTGGAAAAAGATCTTCTGTGGTTTCAGCGATTTGGTCAGTTGCTGAATTTCGGTCGCACGCTTTTCCAGCGGAGACAGCACTTCGAGTGCCTGTTTCGAACTACCCAGCAAGCCGGCAATGTATTTTGTCTGTTCGCAGATTTCAGCAAAATTGCGCGGCGATTTCATGGTCTCTACCCTTATTCCCAGCTTTTCCATGGCTGCAATGTCCTGTTGTTTGGTTAGCTGCAAAGCCAGCACCAGGTCGGGTTTGAGCGAAAACAGTTTTTCAATGTTTACATCGATGGTGGAGCCTACCTGGTCCACACCGTCGTTTACCGCCTGTGTGCAGTAACTGGTGCAGCCCACGAGCTTGCTTTGTGCGCCAATCAGGTAAATGTTTTCGGTAATGGAAGGTGCCAGCGAAACCACGCGTTGCTCCCCGGCGGCAATTCCCGGAATAACAAACAACAACAGCACTACCGACAGCCAAATGCTTTTCGCATTCATTGGATACATTTTTCAGTCCGGAAACAAATGGTAGAATCATGTGAATGATTTCCGACACTTTACTCCCGAAGTTCGTTCATCTTTTTTTTGTTGGCAGGTTTTCTGGCTTGTTCTCTGACTTCAACCTTCTCGTCCGTCCACCGACGGATAATGGCGTAAGAAAAGTCAGTTTGTTTTTGAACAGATCCCTCGAAAACCACCATTTCGTTTGATTTTCTTCGGAATTCTGTTTTTCTAAGGATTTGTTTCGATTCTCTCACAAATCATAAGAAAAACTAGAACTTACAGCTGCGGGTACAGCTCCGGAATTAAACCGGATTCCCTTTTAACGATCCTTCGTTACCAACCGCGGCAAAGGTAGACATTTTTTTGAGGCAGTTGCCTTGTCCTTATTTGGTTTGCAAAATAATCCTATTTCTTAGTTTTCCTTTTTCCCAGCCGTATCAAGCCATAAACAAACAGGGTTACAATCACCCAAAACGGCCACAGGTTAATCACAAAAAGGATAAAATCGACAAAGCCAAACCAGCCTTTCGACAGGGCCTGTTTTAATCTTTCGCCAAAGTTGTCGCGGTCGGTCGGATTGTATTTAAAATCCTTTCGTTTCGAGAGGCTCAGGTTCAACGTACTGTAATCAACCAGATCGCCCAGGTATTTCAGCCTGCCGGTGGTGCTTTCTATCTCCTCTTCCAGCC
>JBKDZK010000119.1:0-2180 GCA_047971205.1 Draconibacterium sp. | reverse complement strand
GTTGTGTGGCTGAGTTGCTCAATCGACTGAACTTCCAGCTTTAACCGCTGGCTGATGGCTTCTGGTGACCAACCAAGTGTCAACGATTCTCTTATGATTTTATCTGTTTTCTCTGTACGCTTATTGGCTTTGGGAGCTGATTTTTTACGAGCATCGCTCAGCTGATGAGCTATCGTCGGATGATAACCGTCAGCTGTTGCGTTTCTCTTAAGCTCCCGGCTTACTGTGCTATAGTGAACACCAACTGCTTCTGCTATAGCCCTCATTGTCATACCTGTTTTACGTAGTCCAGAAATCTGGTATCTTGGCTCTTGAGTGAGTTGCTGGTAGTGCTTGTTGTGATTGTTCATAACAGACCTTGGTTGAGTGTGAGAGCTGCGACCATACCTTAAACTCACTCACTTTTCAAACTTTAGTCTGTTGCACTTATTGTACTACTCCAGCCATGTTTCTGGGATAGAATGTCGTAGCGATCCCATGATACTCACTCATGTTGGCGTGAATCTAAAAAGCCGCCGGTTTAATAGCAACACAATACACGAGGGTTACGATGAAACGTTGTGAAAAATGTATTTTACCAGATACTTATCCTCAAATCCAATTTGATGATGACGGAGTTTGTAACGAATGTAAAAATTATAAGGCGATTGAATACAAAGGTGAAGAAGCGTTGAGGAAACTGCTGTCTGACACTGTCAGTCATTCGGAGTGGGACTGCCTTGTACCTTTAAGTGGAGGAAGAGATAGTACCTTTACATTGCATCAGCTTGTAAAGAAATATAAGAAAAGGGTGCTAGTCTATAACTATGATAACGGCTTCGTCGAGCCCATTGCGAGAGAGAACATTCAACAGATTGCAAACACCTTGGGTGTTAAGGTAATTTATCATTCATCCGAGGATGATCTTCAGTGTAAAAATATTCGTTGGATAACAAAACAAAATATTAGCAAAACTCCTGGACATGTTCAGGCTTATCTATGTAGCGGTTGCAGAAATGGAATCTGGGGTGGGGCTTATAAGGTGGCTGAGGAATACAATATACCGCTTATTGTTTTTGGTGAGTCTTCTATGGAAAGCGGAGGATTTAAACGACATATTGCTCCACACTTCACACCCAATATGGCTGAAAAATTAACTTTTATGATACGACATCCACACATAACATTGAAACGAAAGATTGTTGAAAAAAAATTACACAAACAATTTCCATTGCCGTCAGAGTTAAGTAATGTGCAGAAAATTAATCTTTTTGATTATGAAAAATGGGATGAAGATGTAATCTTGACGACAATTCGTCAGGAGCTTGGCTGGAAGCAGAAAGAGAATCAGAGCTCATGGAGATTTGATTGTCAAATTCATGCCTTAGTTAACAGTATGGTATATAATATGCTTGGAATGACCGAAAAAGATGAATTGTATAGCAAAATGATACGTGAAGGGATGATGACTAGAGAAGAGGCATTGGAAAGAATTTATAGGAGCAAAGAGGATATTGCTACAGAATTGATGGTGGCAGAGAAAGTACTTAATCGTATGGGAATGACCGACAATGAAAAGAAAAAAATTATACAGTTTTGTAAGGGAGAGCCAAAACTCAAAAATGACTGGGTCGTATAAATTAAAAGTCCAAAGCAACCACTATATTATGCATTGTAATATATAAATTTTCCTGTATTGGTTTAACGGGAAATGGAGTTTTCCATTGCGTGAGTTAAAATACTCAGCAAAAAGAAAACTCAATGAAAAGAAAATGAAAAAATTACACAGGCTAAGAAAAGATGGTCATCCTGAAAAGGCTCTTGCTGATCGAATAGCAGTTTCGGATTTATGCGACGAGTACAAGCTCAAGCCCACGGTATTTTACCGGTGGTAAAAGGAATTCTTTGAGTATTGGGCTGCCGTTTTTGATCGAAACGCGACGGGAAAAGCAGGAGGCAAATGCTCGCATTCAAGCTTTGGAGAAGAAACTCCAGCACAAGAACGAAGTCCTCTCGGAGCTGATGGAGGAGCACGTAAAGCTAAAAAAGATCTTGGGGAGATTTGGCAGGGACCTGGGTGCACGGTAAATTTACCCTACAGGATTTACACTGTAATATCTTGCTGTTATATGCGATGCTTATTGGTTTGTTATCGTTGGATATGTTTTTACCCATGTTTGACTTCAGCAACCAATTGATTT
>JBKDZK010000118.1:0-5423 GCA_047971205.1 Draconibacterium sp. | reverse complement strand
TTATTATTATTTCAACGTGGCAGCTCATTATAATAAGTCGGCCCTCGGGCTATATTCCATACGTAAAATTGCTTTCACCTCCTTGTAAGGGTCTGCTTCGCTTAATCTGTATTTGTAGTGAAGACGAAACTCTTTGTAGTAGGTCGCGCGACCGTCAGGAGTCGAAATAATATTGATCAAAAACGTATTGTCATATATCTCGAAAGGAGTCATTTGAACCACATCTATGGTTTTGTATGGCTCAATGGTTACGTTACGGGCCAACGGATTTTTTGATGTTTGATCGCCTATTGTTACTACTATACTCCGCTGGTTTATTCGGTCGTATCCGGTTTTATACTCGCCAAGCTCCTCATCGCCGGCCATCATCCTTACCGAATTGCCACCCAATGGGAATACTTGATTAGAGCTGGTAGGCCGTCTTACTAAAGGGTTATTCAGGTCGAGTATTGTTACATAAGAAGAAGTGTAGTTGTAATAAACATTCCGTTGCGTGGTTGAGAAGTCATTCTCTTTGTAAATCCGGAGTAATACTTCTTTCTTTTTAGAATTAAACGCATCTGTTCCCAATGGATCTATCTGGTAATCTAAAAAATAAATCGAATCGGGAGAGAGCTTGTCCAACTTCTGTAAGTAAACAGGGATTTTCACCTGTGTCTCACCTGCGGGAATCTGTCCTTCCAGAGAGGGAATCGTATAACACTCATTGGGGAGTAAACGTGCATACCGTTCAGTTTCAATATCAAAGTTTGACTTATTGTAGGCTCGGAATAACGAGTCGGCCTCCATAAGGGTTACCCTGAAGGCTTTGTCGGAATTTTGCGTGCCGCTTAGTCCGGCAACCAGGTAAATAGTGTCGCTGCTTTTACTCAAATCTGCCACCTGTTTGTCGTGAATCATTTGAGAGTTGCTGAGCAGGTTAATTTCGTTCTGGTATTGTTCCTGTTCAAAATCATAAGAATTACAGGCGCCAAAAGCAAGTCCCAGCAATAGGTAATAGATAAAAATCTGTTTCATGTTCGTTTCATTTTAAAATCAGCTTAATTTGGTACTAATATGTTACCTGTCCCATCCGGGATTTTGATCCATTGCAGGTACTTTTAACAATTCGGCATGCGGTATAGGTAACAAAACCATCCGGGGAAGGGCTATTCGGTCACGAATGTTTTGGGTGTTAATGGTTACAATCTCGAAGAACCCTTCATTGTTGTTGTTGTTGGTCCTGTCCCTTTCCACGTTGAGGCCTCTCCAATTCGAGGAGTTGGCATCTTCATCGATGTAAGTCCCCCAGCGGCGGGTATCAAAAAATCGATATCCTTCGTTGAACAGTTCGACCTGGCGCTCATTCATAATCATTTCCCGAAACTCTTCCCTGTTTGCCAGTTGGCCTTCGGTAGCTCCGGGCAACCCGGCACGATAGCGGATCATATTAAAATATTTGCCCATCTCTGCGATATCGCGCGTAACGGTAATTTCTATGGTTTCGTTTCCAATAACGTCCATTGTCTCTACGGTTTCCGTTCCTTCTACGTTATTCAGCGCTTCTACATACTCCAACAACACTTCGGCATAACGGATAATAGGGAATGGCTTTGGATTGGTAACAAAAGCAGATTTCACGCTTCCTTTACCATTGGCCCACGAATCGTCAGGATGGATGTATTTCGTAGGGGTATAACCACTTACGTTGTAATCGTTGATGTTATTACCGGTACCGGTAATCCCCGATACGTCGTCATACGAAAACCAGAATTGTTTTTTTGTATATGACGGGTCTTGGGATGCGGAATTCATTGGCCAATACGATCCAGGGAAACCGATCGAAGCGTAAAAGCGTGCCTCGCGATTATCGTACATGCTTGGTACATCAGGTCTTAGGATATAGGTGCCCAATGTTTTACCGCTTCCGCCGATGGTGTTTGTCAATATCGGGTCATAGGGGTATTCGGCAGATGCATTGTGTATGGTCCTCCCATCGGCCATCAGGTAACTGTCAACCACGCGCTGAGGTACGGCCATTCCTCCCCAGCCTCCAAAATAGACGGGGAACGAGTGCCGGGTGAAGTTGCTCACATTTGAGGAAGCCATTGCCCAGATAAACTCCTTGTTTGTCTGGATAATCCCCTCTCCGTTAAACATATCGTGATAAGAATGCAGCGGGTCGATTCCTCCGGCACCGCTGGGGAATGGATCGGTAGGCACATTCGGAGCCAATGGATAGGGGTTCTGAGGGTCAATATCTACCGTGTGCAGTTGATAATAATTCATATCAATAACTGTTTTAGCAGCAGCGGCAGCAACGGCCCAGCGGCGTGGTTCGTACTCCTGGTTCACATAATATGCCCCATCGCTCTTTCTTGTCCATGTGCCGAAACTCCTACGTGCCGCATCGCCTCCATTGAACAAGGGCGAAGCCTGATAAAGGCGCAACCGGGCTATCAGGGCCAAGGCTGCCCCCTTGGTTGGGCGGTCGGACAGGCTAATGGATTGTTGTGCTGCGGTAGGCAACACCTGGGCCGCCAAAGTAAATTCGTTGCAGATGTAATCAACCGATTCGTCATAAGTAGAGCGCTCTCTGTTGTAATATTCTGCGGATTCTGAGTTCGAGAGGATTTCGTCGCCCACGATCAAACAGGGGCCCCAATTTATCAAAAGATGATAATATGCATAACCGCGCAAGAAATGGACATATCCTTTGTATCGCTGTTTTTCGTTCGTGGACATATCGCCCACGTTGTCCACACTGGCAAGCATTGTGTTACAACGGCGGACGACCCGGTACATCCGGTACCAGATGTTCATGCTCGAAGGGACATTCCTTTCATTTATTTCCCCTACAGAGAACGAGATGCCCGGAAACTGGCTGGTCCGCCATTTAGTTGTAATCTCATCGGAAGCCATCTGCCCGAGGCTCCACGAACCACCCCAAATGGCTCCCGGATCGGGAAAATCTTTTGGTGTGTTCCATAAATATCCCTCCGCATTTTTCATACTGTGAAAAATAGAGTCCTGTCTGAATGTGTCCTCAAAGTATGAATCTACATCCAAGAAATTGCAGGAATTAAGTGTCATGCTTAAAATTCCCAAAACTGCTATCAATATTTTTAATATACTTTTCATACGGGTAATTATTAAAAGTTTAGGTAAACCTGAAACGTGTAGGATGCAGGAATGGGATATGCCCCTCCGTTATATGTTGCTTGTTCGGGGTCAAAATATTTTACCTTGTCGATAGTAAACAGGTTGTTGGCGACAAACTCCAAATCGATCGATTGTAGCCCGAATTTATTCATCCAGGAGTAGCTATCCAACTTATATCTTGCGCTCACCTCTTGCAAGCGGAGATAAGATCCGTTGCGCTTCCAGAAAGTGGAAAGCTGTGAGTTGTTCGTATTTTCACCGTAAGAAAGGCGGGGGAATTCGGCATTGGGGTTTTCTGTTTCAGTTGTTCCCGAGTACCATGCCGGTGTCCACCTGTTAGCCGGATTGTTGGCGAGTTTAATAACATTTCCCAATTCTCCGTTGTAGAATGGTATCCAACCCGCATCATTTCCAAGACCGGAGCGATAATATTCCACTTTAGCAGCACCTTTGAACAATATGGCCAAGGTCAGTTTTTTCCAACGGAAATCTGCTCCGGCGCCATACATTACACGAGGTACTTGGTTGCCGTAAGAGAGCGGAACCTTGTCATCTTCATTGATGGTTCCGTCGCCGTTAACATCGCGATATTTAATATCTCCCGGACGAACCCTTCCAAAACCACTCTGGTCGGGCCTGGTTTCAATTTCTTCCCGGTCTTTGAAAAGTCCTTCGGCAATGTATCCCCGGATAATTCCATAGGGTTTCCCTGTAACGCTCATATAATCATAGGGTAATTTGTTCTCTTCAAAATAGTCGATAATATTTTGCGAGAAGGTATAATTTGCCCGTAGGCTGAAATCCATATTCCTGTTGATGGCGTGAAAGAAAGACACATTGCCGTCGGAACCGTAACTGTGCATGCTCCCTACGTTAGACTGGGGTATGGTTACCAGTCCAAGGTAGTTGGGGAGCGTAACGCGTGGCATAAAAATATTATCGCGCTGGTCGCGGAATATGTCGACAACCAATTTAAGGTTATCTTTGAAAAAATTAGCTTCAATACCTAAGTTGGCTTTTTTGGCTACTTCCCACATCAGGTTATCGGCCCCTTCCTGTATTTCTACAATACCGTCTCCCCTGTATCCCCAATAACTGTTGGCACGGTTATCTATTAGTGTAAGGTAAGGGAAACGGGCAGCACCTGATATTTGGTCATTTCCTGCCAGTCCGTAAGATCCTCGCAACTTCAGGAACGATAATACCGGGATATTGTTTTGTACCCATTCGTACGATGTCAGTACCCATCCCAGGGCAAGAGACGGAAAGAATCCAAAGCGCTGCCCTGATTCAAATTGCGACGAACCGGTATAGCCAAAGTTACCATCGATAAAATAGGTGTTGTTGTACCCATAAGAGAGTCGTCCGGAAACATTCTGGCGGCGTGCCGGGATAGAACTGATCCCTAAGTTATCAGAATAGTCTCTCCACCGGGTATCCGATATATCTTCCATATAGTAATATAAAAGTGCGCCAAGGTCATGGTTTCCGAAAGAGCCGACCCAATTGGCTTTTGCCTCTCCGTAGTATTTTCTCCTCAACACATTTTTATTGCCGTATATAAGCGATGATTCGGTAATACGCAGCGATTTAATAAGATTTCCCTGTGCATCTCTTCCGGTAGCACGGTACATGTTGGGCCACAAGCGCCGATATTCGGTGAAATAGGTTTCGTAGTCGGCCATTACCTGTGCCGATAGTGTTAATCCTTCAAAAAAACCTTTCACCTGTTGTGTCAGGCTCAGTGTAATCATATTACGCGAATTGTTATTTCGTGTGTACCCGGTATAGTTGAGTGCTGTGTATGGCGATGACAGATCGTAGGTGCCATAAGTGGGGAGCGTGCCATCTGCATATTTAACCGGAAACATGACCGGTGTGAGCATACGGACTGCGCTCCACAGTGTATTGGTATTTTGTGATCCGGGCAATGTATGGTTTATCATATTCCCGTCCACTCCAAAATAAAGTTTGGTGAGCGGAGTCAGGTTCATGTCGATATTGGCACGATAAGTTATTTTATTATAGGCCACTGGCTTTTTGAATTTGGATTCCTCCTGCTTATAGGCGGCGTATTCTTGCTGTGCTCCTACTGATAGGAAATAATTTGCCAGATCACCACCTCCTTTGGCATTTACATAGTAGCGATGCTGCAAAGAGGTTTTTTTCATTATCTCGTCAATCCAGTTCACTTCGGGGTCGAGTTCTGGGTCGAGTCCCGATGTTATTACCTCCAAATCAAGGCGGGTAGATAGGTCGGGGTCTCGCGACAGGGCCCTGGC
>JBKDZK010000117.1:0-2106 GCA_047971205.1 Draconibacterium sp. | reverse complement strand
AAATTTTTTCGTAGAATTCTGAAAGAGAAAAACATGGAAATTCCTAGCAAGTACAACCCGTCAGCGGTTGAAGATAAGTGGTACAAATACTGGATGGACAACCAATATTTCCATTCTACCCCCGATGAAAGAGAGCCTTACACCATTGTAATACCTCCGCCCAACGTAACCGGAGTTTTGCACATGGGGCATATGCTGAACAATACCATTCAGGATATTTTGGTGCGTCGTGCGCGCATGACCGGCAAAAATGCCTGTTGGGTTCCGGGAACCGACCATGCGTCTATTGCCACCGAAGCAAAGGTGGTGAACAAACTGCGTGCTGAAGGAATTGACAAATATGATCTTTCGCGCGACGAATTCTTAAAACATGCCTGGGAATGGACCGACAAACACGGCGGCATCATCCTCGAGCAGTTGAAAAAACTGGGTGCTTCATGCGACTGGGATCGTACTGCATTTACCATGGACGAAGCCCGCAGCGAATCGGTGATAAAGGTTTTTGTCGACTTATTCAACAAAGGATTGGTTTACCGCGGTGTGCGCATGGTAAACTGGGATCCGGCAGCCAAAACAGCACTTTCCGACGAAGAAGTGATCTACAGGGAAATGCAGGGAAAACTGTATTACCTAAAATATAAGATAGCCCCCTCTGACTCCCCCGGAGGGGAGGATCAAAAGCCTCTTTACAAAACAGCACGCAAGGCGGATTATGAACTGCTGAAAAAAAATGCAAAAAAATTACGTCGTTTTTCAACTGAGGCCGAAGGTGCTTTATGGGAAATGCTGCGTGCAAATAAATTGAGAGAAAAATTTAGAAGACAACATATTATCAACGATATCATTGTTGATTTTGTATGTCTGTCAAAAAAACTTGTTATAGAAGTGGACGGAGGTTACCATGATAAGCAAGAAATTCGGGTATTGGATAACCTAAAAACAGAAATTTTAAATGGATTAGGATATCAGGTTATTCGCTTTACAAATGATGAAGTACTGGCTAACATCGATTCAGTTATCGAATCGATCCAGAGAGCATTTCTTAACTCTCCCCCGGCGGGGGAGTCGGAGGGGGCTTATATTACCATCGCAACTACACGTCCCGAAACGATCTTGGGTGACACGGCCGTTTGTGTGAACCCGGCTGATGAGCGTTTTTCGCACCTCAAAGGAAAACGCGTTTTAGTACCGCTTTTGAACCGCTCGATCCCGATTATTCAGGATGAATACGTAGACATGGAATTTGGTACCGGTTGTTTAAAAATTACACCGGCACACGATATTAATGACTACGAAATCGGGTTGAAACACAACCTGCCTTCGATCGATATTTTTAACGACGACGGTACCTTGAGCGAAAAAGCAGAAATGTTTATCGGCCAGGATCGCTTCGATGTTCGTAACATCATTATTCCGGAATTGGAGAAAGCCGGCAACCTCGCAAAGGTGGAGGATTATACCAATAAAGTAGGTTTCTCGGAAAGGACCGATGTGATCATCGAACCAAAACTTTCGGCACAGTGGTTTCTGAAAATGGATGAGCTGGTAAAACCGGCGCTGGAGAACGTAATGAACGACAACATCCAGTTCCATCCGGCCAAATTCAAAAACATATACAAACACTGGATGGGTAACATCAAGGATTGGTGTATCAGCCGCCAGTTGTGGTGGGGACACCAGATTCCGGTGTATTATCTGCCCGACGGAACTTTTGTTTGTGCAGAAACCGCTGAAGAAGCACTAAAACTGGCTCAGGAAAAATCGGGAAATGCAAGCTTAACAGCTGCCGACCTGAAACAGGATGAAGATGCTTTGGATACCTGGTTCTCAAGCTGGTTGTGGCCCATCTCGGTTTTCGATGGTATCCGCGATCCCGAAAACGAAGAGGTAAATTATTATTACCCCACTTCTGACCTGGTTACAGCGCCCGATATTATTTTCTTCTGGGTGGCCCGTATGATTATTGCAGGTTACGAGTACCGTGATGAGATACCCTACAAAAACGTTTATTTCACAGGAATGGTACGCGATGCACAACGCCGGAAAATGTCGAAATCGTTGGGCAACTCACCCGATCCGCTGGATTTGATCGCCAGGTACGGTGCC
>JBKDZK010000116.1:0-5076 GCA_047971205.1 Draconibacterium sp. | reverse complement strand
TTTCCCTTTTTCTACACCAAAATTTTAAACCGTAGCTACGGCTATGCCTGAAAATTTTGACTTGAAAAAGAAAAAAATAAATTCGTCAAAATTCCCGAAAAGCTATCTGCATTGAGTATATTATCCAATTATATTCATTTAACTTAAAAACAACTTCTAACTCCATGATTAACGATTTTTGATTGTAGATTTTTCTATAAAATCTTCCACCGTTAATCCTCATTCAACATTCTAAAGATCTCCGTTTACCTTGTTGTATATCTTCAACGAGTTCGACAAAATCTTGGTAAATCCTTTTACATCGTCAGCGGTCCAGGCTTCCACTGTTTCGCCGTATTGTCCGAATCCGGAATTCATCAGGTCGTGTTCCGACTCAATTCCTACCAGGTCGAAATGATACGGACGCAATTTCACGATCACTTTACCGGTCACCTTTTCCTGTGTTGATTCCAGGAAATCTTCGATGTTGCGCATCACCGGTTCCTGGTACATGGCTTCGTGCAGGAACATTCCGTACCAGTTGCCCAGCTGTTCTTTCCAGTACATCTGCCATTTGGTAAGCGTATGTTTTTCGAGCAAATGATGTGCTTTGATAATGATCAGCGGTGCGGCAGCCTCAAAACCCACGCGGCCTTTAATGCCAATAATGGTATCTCCCACATGCGTATCGCGGCCAATGGCGTATTTCGATGCGATTTCTTCCAGTGCACGGATAATTTCCGGGCCGTTCTCATAAAACTCGCCGTTTAATGCCACAAACTCACCTTTTTCAAAACCGAGTTCAATTACCTGTTCGTCGGTTGTTTCCAGCTGTTTCGGGTAAGCGCTTTCCGGCAAATTTCTATCGGTGGTCAGCGTTTCCTTACCTCCAACACTGGTGCCCCAAAGTCCCTGGTTAATGGAGTACTCCATTTTGGTAAAGTCCGCCTCGTACCCGTGTTCTTTCAGGTAGTCAATTTCCTGCTGACGGGTCAGCAATAAATCGCGGGTAGGCGTAATAATTTCGATTTCGGGCGCCAGCACCTGGAAAGTAAGGTCGAAACGAATCTGGTCGTTTCCGGCACCGGTACTTCCGTGCGCAATGGCGGTTGCCCCAATTTCCTTGGCATATTCAATGGTGGCAATGGCCTGAAACGCGCGCTCCGAGCTTACCGAAATAGGATAAGTATTGTTTCGAAGCACATTTCCGAAAACCATGTATCGGATGCACTTTTCGTAATACTCGTTGGTAACATCGAGGGTAACGTGCTGAACAGCCCCCAAGGCTAAAGCCCTTTTCTCGATCGCCTTTAGTTCCTCATCCGAAAAACCTCCTGTGTTAGCGATGGCTGTATAAACATCAAACCCTTTTTCCTCTTTTAAATACTTTACGCAAAACGAGGTATCGAGCCCCCCGCTAAATGCCAAAACCACTTTTTTACTCATGATATATTTTTCTTGAAAGAAGAGTGACAGCAAAACTTACTCCCTCCAGGTAATCTGTAGCTGTCTGTTCCCTCTACAGTGCGGTCACTCTCTTATTTATTCTTTTTCAGTAATTTGTTCTTTTTATTTGCCAAACCCGGCTTAATCCGCGGAATCAGATCCAAAAGGCTGCGCTTTTTAATCGGACTGCCATTAACTACCGGTTTTTCCCAGGCCGGATCGTACAACATGCCGGTACACAAACATTTACTACGACCTGTCCGCTCCAGTATATCGTGATTCACACACCCCTGGCATCCCTTCCAAAACTGGTCATCCAAAGTTAACTCAGAAAATGTTACCGGGCGGTATCCCAGCTCGTGATTAATCTTCATTACCGCCAAACCGGTGGTCAAACCAAATATTTTTGAATTCGGATACTTTTGCCGCGAAAGCTCAAAGGCTTTCTTTTTAATGGCTTTTGCCAGGCCAATTCCACGGTACTCTTCACGCACAATCAAACCCGAGTTGGCTACAAAACCTTTTTCCTGCCAGGTTTCGATGTAGCAAAACCCCGCAAACTGTTCCCCTTCAATAGCAATAACGGCTTTCCCCTCCTGCATTTTGGAAGAGAGATATTCATATGTTCGGCGAGCGATACCCGTTCCCCTCTTTTTCGAGGCTTCATCAATGGCATCGTTTATATCGTCAACAAATCTGAGGTGTTCCTCACTGCCTACCTCAACCTTAATATTATCCAAACTTTTCATGCTTGTTCTTATAACTTTTCTTTCAGCTTTGGCATTATTTTCACTAATGCCTCCATCAAATCACTTTTTGAAATTCCTTCCCTCTGTATAATTAATATGGTATCATCACCCGCCACTGTGCCGATGATCTCCCATGTATTTGAACTATCAATGACAGCCGCAATACTGCTTGCATAACCCGGCAGAGTTCTCAAAACCGCCAGGCTGCCCGAGAATTGTAAATCCCTGAAACCATCGGCCAGGTAGTTCACCCGCGTTTGCTCTGCCAGCGAAACAGGGGCTCCGTTTTCGGGAATGGTATAAATATATCCTAGCACCGGATGCGGCACCTTGGCCACCTGCAAAACCTTCAGGTCGCGCGAGAGGGTTGCCTGTGTCAGCTCATAACCTTTGCCCTTCAATGCACCCAGCAATTCGTCCTGACTCTGAACCTTCCCGTTCTGGATTATTTTCCTGATTTCAAGTTGTCTCTGTACTTTATTCTTCATTGAATAAATATTCATTTTCGATGTAAAAATATTCATTTTAGTTTAGAATCAAACTAATTTATTCAGAATAATTACTATTTTTGCAACGATTTTGATTTTGGCTTAATTTTACGATCATTATTTATGTGGAATACTTATCAGAAAATATCTATAGAATAGAACTGAAATGCGTTTGTCGATTTTAGAACAAACGCATTTTTTTTAATATCATATCGGAATATGTTTAAAGTAAGACAGGCAAAATTAACATTGGAGGACGGAACTGTTTTCGTTGGAAAATCGTTCGGAAGCGAAAAATCAGTCGCTGGAGAGGTAGTGTTTTATACAGCAATGACCGGTTATCCCGAGAGTTTGACTGATCCGTCGTACACAGGCCAGATTCTGGTTTCGACTTACCCAATGATTGGGAATTACGGCGTTCCGTTCAACCAAAAAGAAAACGGGATCCATAAATTTTACGAATCGAACAAACTGCATATCACTGGTTTGATCATTTCTGACTATTCGTTTGAGTTCAGTCACTGGAATGCCGAAAAAAGCTTATCCGACTGGTTGAAAGAATACGAAGTTCCGGGCTTATTCGATATCGACACGAGAGCCTTAACAAAAATTTTACGTGAGAAAGGTTCGATGCTGGGAAAAATCGAATTTGATGAAGAAATCGACTTCTACGATCCCAACAAGGAAAACCTGGTTGCCGTTGCCAGCTGCAAAGAACGCGAAGTTTATGGCGAAGGGGAACACAAAGTGGTGCTGATCGACTGCGGGGTAAAAAACAACATTATCCGCTGCCTCATCGACCGGAACGCCACCGTAATCCGTGTTCCGTGGGATTATGACTTTACAGGAGAAGAATACGACGGCGTATTTATCTCTAACGGTCCCGGCGATCCGGCCATGTGCGATGCAACCGTAAAATACATCAAAACGGTGATTGCCGAAGAGAAACCGATTATGGGAATTTGCCTCGGAAACCAGCTGCTGGCGCGCGCTGCCGGAGCTGACACTTACAAACTGAAATACGGTCATCGCAGCCATAACCAGCCGGTACTTCTGGAAGGGACCAACAAATGTTACATCACTTCTCAGAACCACGGATTTGCCGTAGCCACCAAAACATTGCCGACAGACTGGGAGCCGTTGTTCACCAACGTGAACGACGAGACCAACGAAGGAATCAGGCACAAAACCAAGCCGTTCTTCTCCACTCAGTTCCACCCCGAGGCATCGAGCGGCCCAACTGACACCGAGTTTTTGTTCGACGGGTTCATCAAAAATATTGTGGAATACAAACGCCCCTCCTAACCTCCCCAAAGGGGAGGAACTCTCCTCTCTCTTGGAGAGAGGCTGGGAGAGAGGCCCGAAAATAAATAAACTATCATGATACATACACATATTATAAAAGCGATCGTACTGGGTTCGGGTGCCCTGAAAATTGGCGAAGCCGGTGAATTTGACTATTCAGGTTCGCAGGCATTAAAAGCGCTGAAAGAAGAAGGAGTTGAAACGGTTTTGATCAACCCGAACATTGCCACCATCCAGACTTCGGACAACATTGCCGACAAGATTTACTTTTTGCCGGTAACCCCGCATTTTGTGGAAGAAGTTATAAAAAAGGAAAAGCCACAGGGGATTCTACTGGCTTTTGGCGGCCAGACTGCGCTTAACTGCGGAGTGGCACTATTTAAATCGGGCGTACTCGAAAAATACAACGTAGAAGTTGTGGGAACTCCGGTGCAATCGATCATCGATACCGAAGACCGCGACATTTTCGCCAAAATGCTGGCGGAAATTGATGTAAAAACACCTAAAAGCATTGCGGCCGCCAACATGGAAGAGGCCAAAGCCGCAGCCAAACAAGTTGGGTTCCCGATCATTATCCGGGCAGCTTACACGCTGGGAGGACTTGGCTCCGGCTTCTGCGAAAACGAAGAAGAACTGGAGAAACTCGCAGGAAGTGCTTTCGCGTATTCTCCGCAAATCCTCGTGGAAGAATCGATTAAAGGCTGGAAAGAAGTTGAATACGAAGTAGTACGCGACAGATACGACAACTGTATCACGGTGTGTAACATGGAGAATTTCGATCCGCTGGGAATTCACACCGGAGAAAGTATTGTGGTAGCGCCTTCTCAAACGCTATCCAACTCGGAATACCATAAACTGCGTGCCATCTCCATAAAAATCATCCGCCGTGTTGGTGTAGTAGGCGAATGCAACGTTCAGTTTGCTCTCGACCCGAATTCGGAAGACTACCGCGTAATTGAAGTAAACGCACGTCTATCGCGTTCTTCGGCGCTGGCTTCAAAGGCAACCGGTTATCCGCTGGCATTTGTGGCTGCAAAACTCGGATTGGGCTACGGTCTGCACCAGCTAAAAAATTCGGTAACCAAAGTTACCACGGCCGCTTTTGAACC
>JBKDZK010000115.1:0-7631 GCA_047971205.1 Draconibacterium sp. | reverse complement strand
TATGTGCTGACTGCCGATTTAGGGTGGAGCGACCTGGGAACCTGGGGTTCGTTGTATGAAAACAAGGCAAAAGATGAGGCCGGAAATTTAATTGAAGGCGACAATATTCTTACCTACGATGTGCGAAACTGCATTGTGAATATTTCGGGTGAAAAAGCAGCCGTTATCCAGGGGCTGGATGGCTACATTGTGGCCGAGTCGAACGAAACACTTATGATCTGTCGTTTGGAAGACGAAGACCAGATCAAGAAATTTGTGACCGATGTGCGGATCAAAAAAGGCGATTCGCTGGTTTAGCCTGACTTATTTTTTTATCAAATAAAAACCGCCTTCCCTTTACGAGAAGGCGGTTTTCTTATGTTGTGATGATCGTATCTGCTTAGATTACATCAATTGCATTCAGGTCTTCAAAAGCAACCTGCAAACGAGCGATCATTGCTTCTTCCGCTTTTCTTACCCAAACACGTGGATCGTAGAATTTTTTGTTGGGTTTGTCGTCACCTTCCGGGTTACCGATTTGTCCCTGCAGGTAATCGTGGCTGGCAGCTTCGAAAGCACGAACGCCATCCCAGTATGCCCACTGAGTGTCAGTATCAATGTTCATTTTAACTACACCGTAAGAAAGTGCTTCGCGAATTTCTTCGTGTGAAGAACCTGATCCTCCGTGGAATACAAAATCTACTGGTTTTTCAGCAGTGTTGTGTTTTTCCTGGATGTATTTCTGTGAGTTATCAAGAATTTTCGGAGTAAGTTTTACGTTACCTGGTTTGTAAACACCATGTACGTTACCAAAAGAAGCAGCAACAGTGAAGTTTGGAGAAACTTTGCTCAGTTCTTCGTAAGCATAGCAAACTTCTTCGGGCTGAGTGTAAAGTTTTGAAGAGTCAACATCAGAGTTGTCAACGCCATCTTCTTCACCACCGGTAATACCCAATTCAATTTCAAGGGTCATACCCATTTTGCTCATTCTTTCGAGGTATTTTTTGCTGATCTCGATGTTTTCTTCCAGCGGCTCTTCGCTCAGGTCAAGCATGTGCGAGCTGAACAGCGGTTTTCCGGTTTCAGCAAAATGTTTTTCGCTGGCATCCAGTAACCCGTCAATCCAGGGTAACAGTTTTTTGGCAGCGTGGTCGGTGTGCAGAATTACATGAACACCATAAGCCTCAGCCAACGTGTGGATGTGTTTTGCACCGGCAACAGCGCCTAAAATAGCAGCTTGTTGTCCTTCCAATTTCAATCCTTTACCGGCATTGAATACAGCACCACCGTTCGAAAACTGGATGATAACAGGAGCATTGGCTTTTTTAGCTGCTTCCATAACTGCGTTTACTGATGATGAACTTACTACGTTCACTGCCGGAAGTGCAAATTGATTTTCTTTTGCTACTTTGAAAATGAATTGTACGTCAGAACCGGTTACTACACCTGGTTTTACGTTTTCGGCTATTTTACCCATTTTGTATTTGTTTATTTGATTTTAGAATTTGTCTGCTGTCTAAATAAAGTGTAACAAAATTAGAATTTCCCCATTTGTTCAGCAAAATTGCCCTGTTAATGATGATTAAATTCTTCATTATTTAATATTTAGCCGTATTCGGACACCTGGATTGGGTGGCTGGTCTTCGGACATTTCAACCGCTGTAAACATTTTAGTGTCTGACGGATAATGGCATACAAAAGGCAGGATTCAGCTTCGATACTCCTGATCCTGTTGCTGAATCCTGCCCACTTGTGCCCGGCTGTTTGTTTGAAAAATACGCCTGTTAAGTACTTTTTAACTCACCGGAATTATTTTATGTTCTCCAGCTTTTCCTGAGCTTTTTTGATTTCTTGCTCTTTGTTTTCGATATCCTTTAAAAGATGCTTTTGTTTGCTGGTGTTTTTATCAATTTTCTTCTCGTATTTATCGACCGATTTCTTGGCCTTTTTTATCTCTTTGGAGGTTTTCTTGATATCCTCGTTCAGGGTTTTATTTGCTTCACCCGATAGAGGCGAGGGGTTGTCGCTGTCCGACAGCATGTTGGTTCTCAATATGTTTTTCGATCCTTTCAGGTCATCGTTCAGCTCGTCGATGTCGGATTGTTTTCCGGCCGATTTCCGGTCCATCTTTTTATTGTCTCTGTCGAAACCCGAATAGTCACTTTTCATTTTCTTGAGTTCTTTCTCCAGTTCGCCTACTTCGTTTCTTACTGCCTGCCGGTAAAGCTCTACAGCATATTTATGGACGTATTCCTGTGCCTTTTCGGTGCCAGGATCCGATTGGGCTCCAATAAAACTTCCGTTGTTGTCGAATAAGGTAGCAAAAGTAATTCGGTCTTTTGCAGAGGTGATGCGTGTGTAAATATCAAGTGTATCAGGGCTGATCTCAGCTACCACCACCCGGCGGATCACCCACTTCTCTTTGTCTTCCTTTTCCATTTTCGGGAGTTTTTTAAAGGTGTCGAAAAAGTTCTTCGGAACCAGGGTTTCTTCCCAAAGCGAAATGGCATCTTTACTCGTAGTCTGCGGTACATCCACCACAAATGCTGGCTGCATTGCATCGTTCAGGGCCCATTCTTTTTGCTGAACACGGATTTCTTCCTGTGCCATTGTGCTGAGCGCGGCTACTATCAATCCAAGGGAAAGTAATCTTTTCATAGCATTAAAATTTAAAGTTTTTAAAGGAATCCGGGGCGTTCCATTTGTTTGTTAACTGACGGAAATATGCTTCAACTGCTGTCAATTTAATTGTATCCATTTTAAACATACAATGTAAATGCAGAACGTAGATGGATTCTTTTGTTACTCTGTTGCCGGATAATTATTTAAGGTTAATGATCAAATGTAAACTTGTTAAATTCTTGTCGATTTTTTCAAAAATGGCTTTCTGTATCGCCGTTCTTTTCGCTTTATACGCATACATTAAATAACAAACAAACCTAACAGAAGTTCATATTTGGAAGTCCTGAGGAGTACGTTGAATCGTATAACGAGAAGGGTTTTTCTATTTTGAGTCGTTTCTATAAGATCCGGAGAGTTGTTTAGCAAAGAAAAATTAAAAGAGTCAACCAGATTTTTGGTAGAGACCGGAAATTTCGTTGCAGAAGAAGTTTCTCCCCCTGTAAAACCGGATTTAAGCACCCAGGGTTATACCGTTGGAGTGGTTGATATTGTTAAAGTTTTTGTCTGGCTGTTAATTAGAAGAATTCATCAAACGAGTCGGAATTGTTTTTCTTTCTGGTTACCTC
The DNA here is from genome assembly GCA_047971205.1 of Draconibacterium sp. GTDB lineage: Bacteria > Bacteroidota > Bacteroidia > Bacteroidales > Prolixibacteraceae > Draconibacterium. The sequence continues at coordinate 4,404 of JBKDZK010000115.1, read as the reverse complement.
GTCGCAATCGAGGTTGATGTTGAAATGGGCAGGCTTTTTAAACTGCATGTCTTCTTCGCGTATTCCCAGCGATGGATCTGCCAGCACTCTTTTATAGAAATAACCCCAAACAGGCAGTGCCATGTTGGCTCCCTGTCCCGAAGAAATGGTTTTAAAGTGAATACTCCGAAGGTCGGCACCGGTCCAGACTCCGGCAGTCAGTTTCGGAGTAATTCCGATAAACCATCCGTCAGAGTGGTTCTGTGTTGTTCCTGTTTTTCCGGCAACGGGCATTTTGAATTCTCCATATTCCTGTGTTACCCTTTCTCTCCATAGATTTGACCCGCGCAAACGAATACCGGTTCCTTCATTAATCACTCCTTGCAACAGGTTCAGCATCAGGTAGGCGGTTTCTGCATCAATGGCTTCGTGGCGGTCGGGCTGAAAACGTGCGATCACGTTGCCGTGGCGGTCTTCAATACGCGTTACAAAATAAGGTTTTGTATATACGCCCAGGTTGGCATAGGTAGTAAAAGCACCCACCATTTCGTACAAAGTAACGTCGGAAACCCCCAGAAACATCGAGTTTACGGGGTCAATCGGACTAACAATGCCCAGGCGCTTCATTACCTCTACCACTGCCTGCGGGTTGTACTGCTTCATTACCCAGGCAGATATGCGGTTTTTTGAATTGGCAAGTCCCCATTTCAGCGTAACCATTTTGCCGTCCATTTCTTCGTCAACACCTGCATCCTTGGGTTCATAAATCGATCCGTCAGGCTGGATAAACTGCTGGCTTACATACGGAACTTTGGTACACGGAGTAAGGCCGTTTTGCATGGCCAGCGTGTAAACAAAGGGTTTTACCGTGGAGCCAATCTGGCGTTTTCCGTCTTTTACCATATCGTACATAAAATACTGGTAATTGGGGCCGCCCACATACGCTTTTACTTTGCCGCTTTCGGTATCAACCGCCATAAACGACGAGCGGAAAAAACGAAGGTAATACTTGATGGAATCCATCGGAGTCATGGTGGTATCCACCTCTCCTTTCCAGGTAAAAACGGTCATTTCAGTAGGTTCGTCGAAGGTTTTCTTCACCTGCTCGAAGTTGTTTCCGGCTTTGCGCATAAGACGGTAGCGTTCGCTTTTGCGTATTTCGCGGTTAAGCAAATCTTCCACATCCTGCGAACTCATGTTGTTGGCAAACGGCGGATTTCTCAGGTCTTTCATGCTCCCGTCGAAAAGAGGCTGGAGGTCGTTGCTAAGATGTTGTTCCACTGCTTCGTTGGCATACCGTTGCATACGCGAGTCGAGTGTGGTGTAGATTTTTAATCCGTCGGTATAAATGTTGTAGTTTTCGCCGTTGGGCTTTTTGTTTTTGTTACACCAGCCAAACAAGGGGTTGTTTTCCCATTCGGCCAGGTCTTCGATGAATTTTTGTCCCTGCCACGACGGATAGTTTTCGCGTTCCGGTTTTTTGGAGGTCAAGGCCAGCCGGAGGTATTCGCGCACATAAGGCGCAGGTCCCTGTTTGTAGTCCACTTTGCTGTATTCAAGATCGAGCGGAAGTTGTTTGGCTGAATCGCACACCGCTTCCGAAATGTATCCGTATTTTTCCATTTGGTTCAGTACGGTGTTCCGGCGTTGTAGCACCAGCTCGGGACGACGTACCGGATTGTACAGCGAAGAGTTTTTGGCCATTCCCACCAACATGGCAGCCTGGTGAAGCTGCAACGAATCGGGCTGAATACTAAAATATACGTTGGCCGCCGACTTGATTCCCACGGCATTGTTCAGGTAGTCGTATTTGTTCAGGTACATTAAAATGATCTCTTCCTTGGTATAGCTTCGTTCGAGTTTAACGGCAATAATCCATTCCTTGAATTTGCGTAAAACAAGATCCATTTTGCCGTCGACGCCGGTACGCGGGAACAACATTTTGGCGAGCTGCTGACTGATGGTACTACCACCACCTGAGCTGGAGTCTCCGGTCATAATTCCTTTTACAACGCGGAACAATCCACGAAGGTCAACTCCTGAATGGTTGTAAAAACGAACATCTTCCGTGGCGATCAATGCATCAATCAAATGCGGGGGAAGACTTTCGTACCCGACATAGGTCCGGTTTTCGCTCACAAAGTATTTGTCGAGTATTTTCCCGTCTTCAAAATAAATCTCGGTGGCCAGAATGTTTTTTGGATTTTCAAGCTCTTCGAAACTAGGCATAAACCCCATCTTCCCGTTGGCCATCATCGAGAAAAAAAGGAAAACACCACCTACTGCAAGCAGTACGATCGCCCAAAAGGCGATGATATAACCGGTGAACTTTTTTAATTTTTCCCCCATCTATTTTGCTCATTTAAAGTTGGCAACAAATATATATGATAATACCCAGGCGGCAATTGATTTAACGCCCCGGGAAGTGATTATATTTTGGTTTTTTAAAAATAAATTGATCATTTTCAAATAAATAGAAAAACAAAAAATAGAAAGATAAATTTTGAACTTAGCATTGGTTTTGCTTTAATTTGCAGAAATTTTGTGAAAGGATTAGAAAGCATATGCATAATAACCTCGTAATTGTTGAGTCTCCGGCAAAAGCAAAAACTATTGAAAAATTCCTTGGAGAGGGGTATACTGTTACCTCCAGCATGGGGCATGTCAGAGATCTGGAAAAGAAGGACTTTGGGATTGATATCGAGAAAAACTATTTGCCAAAATACGTAGTTACACCCGATAAGAAAAAGATCGTTTCTGAACTGAAAAAAATGGCCAAAGATGCACAGGTTGTGTGGCTCGCATCCGATGAGGACCGCGAAGGAGAAGCCATTGCCTGGCACTTGATGGAAGTGTTAAAACTGAAACCGGAGGATACGAAACGTATCGTTTTTCACGAAATCACAAAAGATGCCATTACCAATGCCATTCAAAATCCGCGAAGCATCGACCAGCATTTGGTAAATGCCCAGCAGGCACGCCGGGTGCTTGACCGTATCGTAGGATTTGAAGTGTCGCCGGTATTGTGGAAAAAAGTAAAACCGTCGTTATCGGCCGGCAGGGTTCAGTCGGTGGCAGTACGCCTGATTGTGGAGCGCGAACGCGAAATTCGCGATTTCACAAGTGAATCTGCATTTCGGGTGATTGCAACATTCCTGGTTCAGGATGATAACGGAAGTATGACGGAGCTAAAAGCCGAACTTTCAAAGCGTTTTGAAACCCGCGATGAGGCAGCTGCTTTTCTCGAAAAATGTAAAACTGCCGAATTCAGTGTAAGCGATGTGGCCAAGAAGCCCGGTAAGCGCAGCCCGGCACAGCCTTTTACAACTTCTACACTGCAACAGGAGGCCAGCCGCAAGCTTGGTTTTTCGGTTTCGCAAACCATGTCGGTGGCACAGCGCCTGTACGAAAGTGGAAAGATCACCTACATGCGTACCGACTCGGTAAATCTTTCGAGCCTGGCGATCAATACTTCCAAAAAGAAGATTGAAGAGCTGCACGGCGAGAACTACGTGAAGATTCGCAAGTTCAAGACAAAATCAAAAGGGGCTCAGGAAGCGCACGAAGCGATCCGGCCTACTTATATGGATCAGGAAACGGTGGATGGCACCAGCCAGGAGCAGCGTTTGTACGAGTTGATCTGGAAAAGAACCATTGCTTCCCAAATGGCGGATGCCATTATGGAGCGCACCACGGTAACCATTGATGTTTCCACCGCTTCGGAGAAATTTATTGCCAGTGGCGAAGTGATCGTTTTTGATGGTTTCCTGCGGGTTTACATTGAATCAACCGACGACGAAGGTCAGAGCAACGGAAACGGACAAAGCATTATTCCTCCCTTGCATGCAAAAGACGTTCTCAGTATGGAGAAAACCATCGCCATCGAGCGTTTTTCGCAGCGTCCGGCACGCTATACCGAAGCTTCGCTGGTAAAACGTCTGGAAGAGCTGGGAATCGGAAGACCGTCGACTTATGCTCCGACCATTACCACGGTTCAGAACCGTAACTACGTGGTGAAAGAAGACCGCCCGGGTGTGGAGCGCGAATACCAGGTACTGGAACTGAAAGGCGGCAAAATAAACGAACAAACGAAGACCGAAATAACGGGAGCGGAAAAAAGTAAGCTGTTCCCGACCGACATAGGCATGGTGGTGACTGATTTCCTGGTGGATAATTTCAGCGAAATCATGGACTACAACTTTACCGCCGATGTAGAAAAGGAGTTTGACGATATTGCTGACGGAAAGCTGGTTTGGAACGAGATGATCGATAAGTTCTACAAGCCGTTTCATGAAAAAGTAGACGATGCCCTTGAGAATGCAGAGCGTTCAAAAGGAGAACGGGTGTTGGGTGTCGATCCCAAAACCGGCAAGCAGGTATCCGTAAAAATAGGGCGTTTTGGCCCCTTGGCTCAATTGGGTGAAG
>JBKDZK010000114.1:0-1771 GCA_047971205.1 Draconibacterium sp. | reverse complement strand
ACCTGGAGACAGCTGCATATGGCCACATGGGGCGTACGCCGCGAACGATTACGAAAACTTTTGAATCGCCCTACTTCGGAAAGGTCGAGACCGAAGTGGAATTGTTTACCTGGGAAAAACTTGATTTTGTAAATCCGATCAAAGAAGCTTTCGGAATCTGATTCCGAGGGAAGTGTTAGTAATACGCACACCGGGCGGTTCGTTATTCGGACCGCCCTTTTTTCTGAAAGTCTAACCGTACATCCACTTATCCCCATCCTTCCCTACAAGTAAGGAAGCCTGTCTGCGGCAGGCAGGGACGATTGGCAAGTGGTTCAAAGCAAATTGAAATCAAGTATTTTTGTTCGTCGTTTCTTCTAAAGCCTAATCATCTTTCCCTTCCGGGAAGGGAAAGACAGGAGTAAGGGTAAATAAGTAGTGACAAATCAATTGTCATCTCTGCTGGTAACTCCCTTGAATCATGATTGTTTTGTTGCCGTTTTTTGAAACATAATATGTATTTATCTCGAATACAAGAGCGGGAAATAACAACAACAAAAACTAAAAGTCATGGAAGAAAAACTCGTTACTCTGGTTGTATTACCCTATTCAAAAGCACATATATTCAAGATGATGCTCGAAGAAAAGGGCGTTAATTGTGAACTCGAAGATATCTACCTGATTCAGGGCGAAACATCTGCTACTGTCAGGATTAAGATCCTTGAAAAAGATATTCCAAGAGCGGTGCATGAGCTCGAAGAATTTCTCGGAGCAAAAGTTTCCATTGCGACACAGGAAGAAAGCAGCAATTTAAAGCAAATCCTTGTTCCGGTTGATTTTTCGGAAGCTTCAAAAAAAGCTGCCCGTTTAGCGGTCGACATTGCCACTCACCTGAAAGCAGACCTGGTTTTTATGCACAGCTTTATCAATCCGATTATTCATTCGGTGCCCTACAGCGATATTTATGCTTTCGATTCCAGTACGCTGTTTAAGATCGAACACGCCGAGAAAACCGCCAACGAAGATTTTCAGACCTTTATTCAGGAACTGTCGAAGGAAGTGGGTGAAGAAGTATGGAAGTCGGTGGAAACCTACTACATCATCAAATCGGGCTATCCCGAAGAAGACATTCTCGCTTATGCCCGTAAAAACCGTCCGTTGCTGATCGTAGTCGGAAGCGGTGGCGACAACTACCCGCACGGCATTGTGGGCAGCGTAACCGCCGACATTATGTACAACGCCAATGTGCCGGTTTTGGTAATTCCGAAAAATGCGCCGGAAAAGAAAGTTACAGCGTTTAACAATGTTCTGTATGCGACCAATTTTGATGAAAAAGACTTTGTAGCCATCGATAAACTGCTTGATCTGCTTCAGCCTTTCGAAATGCAGCTAACCTGTGTGCACGTGGGGCAACCCCGTCAAAACGGCTGGGATCTGGCCCGTTTGGAAGGCATGCGCGAGGTACTTCAGAAAAAATACGAGAAGCGAAACTTCAATTGTCAGCTGCTCGAAGGCAACGATGTGCTGAATTCGATCGAGGAATACATCAAAAATTCGGAGGTGGACCTTTTGTCACTGACATCGCACAAAAGAAATATGATCTCGCGGCTTTTTAACCCGAGCATCGCCCGTGAGATGGTATTTCACAGTAATACACCGCTTTTGATCTTTCATGCTTAATTAAAACGGTCGGGGGAAAAGCTTAGTTTTTACATAAATTGATTTTAACCGAAAAGGAATTGCAAACTTTTTTGCAGATTATAAAAAAGCTGTTATATTTGCACCCGCGTTC
>JBKDZK010000113.1:0-3587 GCA_047971205.1 Draconibacterium sp. | reverse complement strand
TCGCGCGATTCAACGTTAAAGGAAACCTCCACACTTTCGCCTGCATTCAATCCGTTCAAAAGGTCCGCTTTTTCACCAAACAGCGTGAAACACACTTTACGGGGATACTGCTCTTCTGTTTCCAGCACGAATTCCTGTTTCTTCCATTCTTTCCCTGCACGGCTTACTCCCGATTCAGGTTTTAAAATCTGATCTACTTTTCCTTTTACGCTTAATGCCATTTTTATCTGCTAATTAATAATTTAAATCCTTCGGTTTTCTTCTGCTGCCTTTACGTTTAAAACGTTTGCTGGCTGATTTGAGTACAGAGACAAAAGTATTGAGTACAGCATATAATACGAAGTAAAAGCCGGTAGTTGGCTCATTACTCACTACTCACTACTTAATACTCATTGCTTTTTGAATTTCAGTGAACATTTAAACCTCTGTACTTTACAGTCCAGCATGGTTTGTTTTCTAATAATGAACCCAAAAGTATAAAAAAGAAACCCTTTGTCTGAACGAGACAAAGGGTTTTTATCAACATGATTTCCCAAACGGGATCTTATTTGTTGTCTTCTTTTACAATTTCGAGTAATTCAACTTCGAAAACAAGTGCCGAGTTCGGGCCAATATTGGCACCGGCACCACGTTCGCCGTAAGCAAGCTCTGCCGGAATGTAAACTTTCCATTTTGATCCAACCGGCATCAGTTGAAGGGCTTCTGTCCAACCCGGAATAACACGGTTAACGCCAAACACAGTAGGTTCTCCATTTTCAACTGAGCTATCGAAAACAGTACCATCGGTTAAAGTTCCGTGGTAATGTACGCGCACCTGATCGGTAGCAGCAGGTTTTTCACCGGTTCCTTCTGTCAGCACTTCGTACTGCATACCACTTTCGGTTGTTGTTACGCCTTCGCGTTTACCGTTTTCTTCGAGGAACTTGTTTCCGGCTTCCAGGTTTTCCTGTGCTTCGCGGTCGTTTTCTTCCATAAAGAATTTCTGAATCAGAGCGTTGGCATCTTCTTCCGAAATTTTAACTTCTTCGCCCAATGAAGAAGAACGGAAAGCCTGAGCCATCGCTTCAATGTTCATCGTTTTACCTCCGGGAGCTCCTTCCAGTTGTTTTTTGTTGTTGGCACCCACCAGTACACCAATGGCATAACTTGCTGAGTCAGCACGGGTTTCAAGTTTTACATCAGGAGTACCGCCAGGTTGGCAAGATGTTGCTGCGATCATCATTGCTACGACCGCTACAAAAAGAATTGCATTTTTCATTTCTATTAAATTTTATGTTTGATCTAAATCAGGATGTCAGGAACAATCAAATTACATGATCTCCAATAATTCAACTTCGAAAACCAGGGTGGAATTAGGGCCAATGGCGCCGCCTGCACCACGGGGGCCGTAAGCCAGTTCCGATGGGATGAAAAGTTTCCACTTTGATCCGACCGACATCAGCTGAAGTGCTTCTACCCATCCCTGGATCACTCCGTTAACCGGGAAAACGGCTGGCTGATTACGTTGTACCGAGCTGTCGAAAACAGTGCCGTCAATCAGGGTGCCGTGGTAATGACACTTTACCTGGTCGGTGGCAGTCGGAATTTCGCCTTCACCTTCTTTCATCACTTCGTATTGCAATCCGCTTGGCAGCACAATCACTCCGCTTTTCCTGGCATTTTCAGAAAGAAAAGCCTGTCCTTCTTCCAGGTTTTTATTGTTTTCTCCTTCTTGCGATTGCGCAACAAAAGACTCCAGAATCTGGTTGGCTTCTTCGGGTGAAATTTGTGGTTTCCCGCCGGTGAAAACATCTTTTAAGGCTGCTACAAATGCATCCGGATGAATGGTTTTAACACCCGACTGGATAAGGTTTGCAGAGATACTTAATCCCAATGAATAACTGAACTTTTCTAAATCGTCGCTTAATTTGATTTTTGACATTATTATTTTGATAACTAATTAGGTGTGCGAATATAAAGGAATTTTTTCGCAATTGGCAGAATGCTTTCCTTTAATTTAATGCGTGTGCAATTAATTTGAAGTGCTGTATATCAACTTATAAAGAGTATTGGCGTTTTAACGGGTATCTCCTGATACTGAAATTAGAATCTTCTTCATTTTATTGCATCGTAATCTTTTATCGGGCTCTTTCATCTACACCAGACATCGTCAAAAATAATTGAGATGCTTTCGTAATTTTAGCACGGCAGGTTGTACTTATACAGTAATTAATAGTACATAATTTTGGGAGTTCGTTTATTTGCCTTCACTTGTGGCAGATTGCACCCGAAAGATTATTATTTTTACTCTGAATTGATACTTGCTTATGCGGCAGAACACCCTTTTTGCAGAAAATATACGGATTGCTTTAATTTCGATCAAAAGCAATTTGTTGCGTACTGTTTTAACGGTACTGATTATTGCTGTGGGGATTACCGCATTGGTTGGAATTCTGACAGCGATTGACTCGATCAAAAATTCGATCACCAAGGAGTTTGCTTCTATGGGGGCCAATACTTTTTCCATTTCGAGCCGTGGAATGAATGTGCAGATTGGAGCAAAACGTTACCGGGCTAAAAATTATTCCTATATATCTTATTACCAGGCAAAGGAGTTCAAAGAAAGCTTTGATTTTCCTGCACAAACAGCAATCTCGGTGTATTGCACCGGAACAGCTACGTTAAAATATGGGTCGGAGAAAACAAATCCGAACATCACGGTGCGGGGGATCGATGAGAATTACCTGGCCACTTCGGGGTATGAGGTTGGCAAAGGCCGGAGTTTTAGTGGTCAGGATATTACATCGGGGCGTAATGTGGTTTTACTCGGAAGCGAGTTGGCGCGCCGCCTGTTTAAATCGGGTGAGGAGCCGGTGGATAAAGTGATCAGTATCGGTAGTGGAAAGTACAAGGTGATTGGTGTATTAAAGAAAAAGGGGAGTGGCTTTGGAATGAACAGCGATATGGTGTGCTTTATTCCTTACTCCAATGCACGTACTTATTTTTCGCGCCCGAACATGAATTTCGGAGTGCAGGTGATGGTCGATCGTCCAGAGCTAATGGATGCCGCGGTTGGCCAGGCCGAAGCAACTTTTCGCATTGTCCGTGACCTTGATCCGCTGGATGAATCGGATTTTAATATCGAAAAGAGTGACAACCTTGCCAACATGTTGTTGGAGAATATAAAGAACATCACCTTTGTGGCTACCATCATTGGGCTGATAACCTTGCTGGGAGCAGCGGTTGGCTTAATGAATATTATGTTGGTTTCTGTGACCGAGCGCACGCGGGAAATTGGCGTCAGGAAAGCAATCGGAGCCAAAAGTTCAACAGTAAAGCAACAGTTTCTGGTAGAGGCAATTGTGGTGGGGCAGATTGGCGGCTTCGTGGGAATTATCCTCGGAATCATTGCCGGTAACCTGGTTTCTTCGCTGATCGGTTCATCCTTTATCATTCCCTGGACCTGGATTATTCTGGGAGTAATCCTGTGTTTCTTTGTCGGGATTATTTCCGGCTACTATCCGGCACAAAAAGCTTCCAGACTCGACCCGATTGAATCGCTGCGTTACGAGTAGCGGTTCAGAGTTCAGGGTTCAGAGTTCAGGGTT
>JBKDZK010000112.1:0-4081 GCA_047971205.1 Draconibacterium sp. | reverse complement strand
TTCATCAGCGATGATGTTTTTCACCCAAATAGGTGAAAACATTTTAATCGGCAAAGCTTTGTAAACATTATTTTTACAGGGCTTGCCGATTTTTACTCTTTTTTACTTGCGGATATAAGGTAAAGGAACAAATTCCATGCTGGGCTTGATGTTTATTCTCTTCTTGGCCGGAATTATTTCGATCATTTATGCCGGTCAATAAAACTATTTTATGAAGCTTATACTAACTATTTTTTTTCTTTTAGTTTGGCGATATCTGGCAGTCATAAACTGACTATCCTTTATGTCAGTGCTTGTCGGGCGCTCAATAAAATCATAAGTTATACAAGTCGATGGCATACCATCGAACGAATTAAATGGTTTAAGTATAAGGGTATTTTGGAGCTTCTTGAATATCAATTCTAATATTAAATTCAAAGATCTTACTGAATAGTACAAAGAAGACCATCAGCTTAAAGTTGTTCTTTTGATAACACTAAACATAAATATTTAAGATGTTTATGTGTATTTGAACTTAGCGTTTGGTAATTAATAATTATCAAACGCTCATAATTTCTATAGCGCTCATGCTTATGTTCCCCAGAGAATAGGCACGGTTAAGGATAAGCAGGAAAATACAAGTTGTAGTATGGTTGATGACAGGCCGAAAGTGCTATTAACTGTTATTTTTCGTTGCTATTATTGCAAAAATGACAGCGATGGTAAAGAGGTGATGTTTTCAAAAGCTTCCGGTATAAACCATTCTCTCCAAAATTGCATGAGTTGATTTTTTCCGACGCACAAGCCCGTTTCAAAAACCTTTGATTTCCGAAAACTCAAACCAAACCTTGTCTGAAACTACACATCAACATAGGCAATTTCTCCATTCCTTTTCCTTTTTAAAACTTTTTAGTGTGGTGTTTACTGGTTTGAATCTTTGATAGCATGATTGTGGGTGCAAGGCAAAATTCGAAAGGAAATGATTAATCCAGAAGAGCGGTTGGACGTTCAATTGTTTAATCAATCAGTTGGTTAGCCATTTAAATAATTATTCGCATAAGGTATCTGAGCTACTAGTCAACAATTTCCAATAAAAATGATTTTGTGTGCAAATTGTGTGCAAATAAAAAGAGGTTACAAATTTTGTTTTTGTAACCTCTTGATTATCAGTAGCGAGAGGCGGGCATGATCCGCCGACCTCATGATTATGAATCATGCGCTCTAACCAGCTGAGCTACCTCGCCATTTTTGTTGCGAATTCCTGTCTTTTCGACTGCTCCGATACGCTAACCGGTTTTGAATTTCGCGGTGCAAATATAGTATTTATTTTTATTTACCTCCAGATTTTCTCATTTTTTTAAAAAGAACTTTATCCGGCCGGGAATTCGTGTTTGTTAGTTCCGTTCATAATATATATATTGCCGAAAATCAAACAAATGCCAGACAAAGTTAGAATACAAATTGAGTTCCTCATTAACTGCTCGCCCAAAGTTCTGTATAACAGGCTGAGCACAGCCTCAGGACTTACCGAGTGGTTTGCTGATGATGTACGCATAAAGGGAAAAAAATTTACTTTCATCTGGGATAAAACAGAACAAACGGCAGAAATGACCCTGCAAAAAGAAAACAGGTTGGTACGTTTTAGCTGGCTGGATGAAGAAGAAGGAACTTACTTTGAGTTTCGCATTATCCAGGATGAACTCACCGGAGATGTTTCGTTGCTGATTACTGATTTTGCCGAAGAGGGTGAAGAGGAAGAAACAAGGGATTTGTGGGAGACCCAGGTTTCTGATCTGAAACATTTGGTGGGTTCCTGATTTGTCTGGTTGTTTCTGTTTCTTATTTTTTAGGAAATCATAAGGAATCTTAACTCTTTTCCCTTTCCCAAATGCTAAAATAACTTAGCTTTGTACACGTTTCTTGTGCAGAAATCAAATTAATGAAGCGCTTACATTTATACATTATAAAGTCTTTCGTTGGTCCTTTTATTATGACCTTTTTCATCGTGCTGTTCGTTTTATTGATGCAGTTTCTTTGGAAATACGTTGACGATCTGGTAGGGAAAGGACTTGAATTCGACGTTTTGGGCGAGATGATGTTCTACGCCGGATTTGCCCTGTTGCCACTGGCCTTTCCGCTGGCGATGCTTCTGGCATCGATAATGACATTTGGTTCGTTGGGTGAGAACTACGAACTGGTGGCCATGAAGTCGGCGGGAATTTCACTTTTTCGCATCATGAAACCTTTGATGGTTATCGCAGTGCTGGTAACATTTTCGGCTTTTTATTTCTCAAACAATATCATTCCCAAAACAAATCTTCGGTTTCAAACCCTCATGTACAGTGTAAAACAGCAGCGGCCGGAATTGGTGTTGCAGTCGGGGGTGTTTACCAACGAAATGGATGGCTACAGTATTAAGGTGGGGCGAAAAGACAGCAAAACCAAAATGTTGTACGATTTGCTGATTTACGATCATACCTCTGGAAAAGTAAACGAAAGCGTTACAGTGGCCGACTCGGGAATGTTACGGATTACCGAAGACAAACAGTATATGGTGTTGAACCTGTTTCACGGGGTGAACTATGTGGAGGACAGATCGCAAAATACCAAAGGGAGCGACAATAACGGCTTCCGCCGCGATTCGTTTGATGAGCAGATTATCCGGGTTAAAGTGCGTGGCTTTGATTTTAACCGCAAAGACGAAGATCTTTTCCGAAACAAGTATAGCATGTTGTCGATTACAGAGCTACAGGCGATGGAAGATACGCTTTCTGACGAATACTATTCGCAGTTGAGCAAATACATGGTGCAAATTAACCTGAATGCGACCATTGCCCGGAAAATGCACAACCTGGTGCAGCAGCACGACTCGCTAAAGGTGCATGCCGATGTGCCCGTGGCAGACTCTATTTTTGATTTTGATACCTTTTTCAGCGGCAGGGATAAATGGGTGCAGGCCGAAATTGCGGGCATTGCCCTGCAAAATGCGCGGAGTGTAACCCAAAATATTAACATGTACGAAAACCAGCTGTACAGTCGGAAAAAGTGGCTGAACAAGTATAAAATGGAACGGCATCGGAAATTTACACTGTCGGTGGCTGTGTTGATCTTCTTTTTTATCGGTGCACCACTGGGGGCAATTATCCGGAAAGGAGGATTGGGAATGCCGGTGATTGTTTCGATTCTTATGTTCATCCTGTATTATATCATCTCGATGACCGGTGAGAAATCGGCGCGCGAAGATGTGTGGTCGATGTTTAGCGGAATGTGGTTTTCGTCGTTTATCTTTTTGCCGCTCGGAGTTTGGCTGACTTATAAGGCTGTTACCGATTCTTCGATTATGACAAGCGAAACTTATACGAAGTTGTTTAGCAAGTTGGGCTTGTCGAAGCTAATTTCAAAAAAAGAAAAGAAAGAGTAGTGCCATGAGAATATTACAGGTAACCAATAAAGTGCCTTATCCTACCAAGGACGGTGGTGCCATCGCCTGTATGAATCTGACAAAGGGTTTTTCCCTGCTTGGTCACGATGTGACTGTTTTATCGATGAATACGGTAAAGCACCACATTACGCTGGACGAGGTTCCGGAAAGCATTAAGAACCTGGCTGAATTCAGGTTGGTAGATGTTCCGGCGAGAATCAGTACCATTAAAGCGGTTGTAAACCTGCTTTTTTCGCAGCAACCCTATAATGCAAGCCGCTTTATTGCTGACAATTTTTCAACCGAATTAATACGGCTGCTGACCGAAAAAGAATTCGACATTATTCAGTTGGAAGGATTGTACGTGTGTCCGTATATTTCTTTGATCCGTGAATTTTCGAAAGCATTGATCGTTTACCGGGCACACAATATCGAGCACGAAATTTGGGCCAGATCGGCTGAGATTAGCCAGGGACTCAAGAAATTTTACCTCAGAAACCTGGCCATCAGAATCCGTAAGTTTGAGACCCGCCTGTTAAACAACTACGATGTGTTGGTGCCGATTACGCAACGCGACGAATCTATCCTTTACGGAATGGGCAACCGCAAACCTTCGATGGTGTCGCAAACCGGGATTGATAGTTCCGTGTTGTTCCCCAATGCACGTAACCTCGAGTATCC
>JBKDZK010000111.1:0-18179 GCA_047971205.1 Draconibacterium sp. | reverse complement strand
TACCTATTACTTCAAAGTACCTTGTTCGGCTTCCTGAATCATTTGCTCGTTGGCCGTAATGTAAACTTCCACACGGCGGTTTAGAGCCCTTCCTGCGGCGGTTGAATTGTCAGCAACCGGTTCGTCGTATGCTTTCCCTTCTGTAGTCAAACGGCCTCCACTCACACCTTTATCGATAAGGTATTTGGCCACTGACTCGGCACGTTCGTTCGATAGTTTTTCATTGATCGCACGTGAACCGGTATTGTCGGTGTGCCCGTAAATGGTAACATCGGTGGCAGGGTTCGACTGCAGAGAAGCAGTAAACTTTGTCAGTGACTGTTTTGAGGCTTCGTTTAACAGGCTTTTACCGGTGGCAAACAAGATTCCGCTGTCAAACGTAACCTTAATCGCCTGCAGGTTATTTACATCGGTAACGGTTTCTACCTGCGCGCCTTCAATCGCTTCAAGTTCTGCCTGCTGTTTGTCCATTTTCTTCCCGATAAGAACACCTGCACCGGTACCTACGGCTGCACCTACGGCTGCACCAATCGCAGCTCCTTTTCCTTTACCGGCAATGGCACCAATGGCAGCACCTAGGGCAGCACCGCCGGTTCCGCCAATTACTCCGCCTTTGGTAGTGTTACTTCTTTCTGCCCATTTTGATCCCGAACACCCGGAGAAAATCAAAACTCCACATAACATAAAAATTGCCAAATAATTCATTGTTTTCATATGCATTCAAATTTTGAGGTATGTAATATAATTTGTGAAGATAAGCTAAACCAGTTTTATTGATTTGTTTTTTCGAGTTAAATAATAATAAAGAGGGGCATTTTGTTCATTTTTAAACAACGAAAAGCCGGTCAGTCAAAATAGACAAACCGGCTTCCTTATCGTTTAAAAGAAAATCTCTATTCTTCTTTCTTTTCTTCAGCTGAATCAGTGCTTTCTTCGGCTTTTGGTTCCTCGGCAACTTCTTCCGCTTTTGCTTTTGGTTCTTCTTTCACTTCAGCAACAGGAGCAGCAGTTTCAGTTTTTTTGGCGCCACCACGACGTGAGCGGCGTTTTTTGCCTTTTCCTGCTTCTTCTTTGCCAGCCATCATCAGCTCGTTGAAATCAACCAACTCCATGATACACATTTCAGCGTTGTCACCTAAGCGGTTTCCTGTTTTCAGGATACGAGTATACCCGCCCGGACGATCGGCTACTTTTGCAGCTACTTCTCTGAATAATTCAGATACAGCTTCTTTATTCTGAAGATAGCTGAAAACCACCCTGCGAGAATGTGTAGTATCGTCTTTTGCTTTGGTAATCAATGGCTCAACATACATACGCAAAGCTTTCGCTTTTTGCACGGTAGTTGTGATTCTCTTATGCTCGATAAGAGAACTAGCCATGTTTGCCAACATCGCTTTACGATGCGCTGATTTACGGCCTAAATGATTAAATTTCTTATTATGTCTCATTGCTTGTTACTCCTTATCAAGTTTATACTTGGAAATATCCATTCCAAAGTTCAGACCCATGTTATCCAGGAGGTCATCCAATTCCGTTAACGATTTCTTTCCGAAGTTTCTGAATTTCAACAGGTCGTTGCGGTTGTAAGTAACCAGGTCGCCCAATGTATCAACATCGGCCGCTTTCAGACAGTTCAATGCACGAACTGAAAGATCCATATCAACCAGTTTAGTTTTCAGTAACTGACGCATGTGCAACACTTCTTCATCAAACTCTTCGTTGGCAAATTTCTCATCAGTGTCAAGAGTGATCTTTTCATCTGAGAACAGCATGAAGTGATAAATCAGAATTTTAGCTGCTTCTTTTAATGCGTCTTTCGGGTGGATAGAACCGTCGGTAGTGATGTCTAAAACCAGCTTTTCGTAGTCAGTTTTTTGTTCAACACGGTAGTTTTCAACAGCGTATTTCACGTTTTTAATTGGGGTGAAGATTGAATCGATCGGGATCACTCCAAACTCCTCCTCTACCGGTTTGTTTTCTACCGCCGGAACATAACCACGACCTTTGTTAATGGTTATCTCCATCTGGATTTTTACATCAGGTTCCATTCTGCAAATTACAAGCTCCGGGTTCAGAACACGGAAACCTGTCATAAATTTGTTGATGTCGCCTGCAGTCAATTGTTCCTGTCCGGTAACCGATATAGAAACTTTTTCACTGTCAAAGTCTTCCACTTCGTTTTTAAAACGAACTTGTTTCAGATTAAGGATAATTTCAGTTACATCTTCAATAACACCTTTAATCGTAGAAAACTCATGGTCAACACCTTCAATTTTAACAGTTGTAATTGCATAGCCTTCCAACGACGATAAAAGGATTCGACGCAGTGCATTACCTACCGTAATACCGTACCCAGGTTCTAAGGGACGAAACTCGAATTTACCGACTTTGTCGTCGGACTCTAACATTATCACCTTGTCAGGCTTCTGGAATGCTAATATTGCCATAATAACTTTAGTAAATTTATTATTTTGAATACAACTCTACGATCAGCTGTTCTTTGATGTTTTCTGGAATTTCTTCGCGTTCCGGACGGTTCAGAAATTTACCGGCCAGTTTTTCTCCATCCCACTCCAACCATTCGTATTGTGAACTTCTACGCGAATGCAATGAGTCAGTAATTGCTTCCAGCGATTTTGATTTTTCACGAACGCCAATAACGTCGCCCGGTTTAACCTGATACGATGGAATATTTACTACGTTTCCGTTTACAGTAATGTGTTTGTGCGACACAAACTGACGAGCAGCAGCTCTTGTTTTAGCAATACCCATACGGAAAACAACGTTATCCAATCTTGATTCAAGTAACTGCAGCAATACTTCACCGGTTACCCCTTTAGAAGCCTGTGCTTTTTTGAACAAAGAGCGGAATTGTCTTTCCAATACACCATAGGTATATTTTGCTTTTTGCTTTTCTTTTAACTGCAACCCGTATTCCGAAGTTTTTCTTCTTTTCGAAGCTAAACCGTGCATTCCCGGAGGATAGTTTTTGTGCTCGAAAACTTTATCCGGTCCGAAGATCGGTTCGCCGAATTTACGGGCGATTTTAGATTTTGGTCCTGTATATCTTGCCATTTCCTTTTCGTTTTAAAATTAAACTCTACGTCTTTTAGGAGGCCTGCAACCATTGTGTGGAAGCGGTGTAACGTCTACAATCTCGGTTACCTGAATACCTGTAGTAGCCAGCGCGCGGATAGCAGATTCACGCCCGTTACCAGGCCCTTTAACGAATACCTTAACTTTACGAAGTCCAAGGTCATAAGCAGTTTTAGCACACTCTTCAGAAGCAACCTGAGCTGCATAGGGAGTGTTCTTTTTAGAACCACGGAATCCTTTTTTACCAGCTGACGACCAGGAAATTACTTCCCCGTTCATATTGGTCAGCGTAACAATGATATTGTTGAAAGACGAGTGGATGTGAGCCATACCATTGGCTTCAACCACCACGGTTCTCTTTCTACTTGTTCCTGTTTTTTTTGCCATAACTCAAATTCCTTATTTAGTGGCCATTTTTTTGTTCGCAACAGTCTTACGCTTTCCTTTACGGGTACGAGCGTTGTTTTTGGTGCTCTGTCCGCGTACCGGCAAACCAATACGGTGACGGATACCACGGTAACAACCGATGTCCATCAAACGTTTGATGTTCATCTGAATCTCAGAACGCAATTCGCCCTCTACTTTAAAGCTATTGCCGATTACTGTACGAATAGCGGCAAGCTGGTCGTCATCCCAGTCCTGCACTTTCAGGTCTTTATCTACACCGGCTTCTGCCAGGATATGATTGGACCTGCTACGGCCAATACCATAAATATAGGTAAGAGCAACCTCACCTCTTTTATTATTTGGAATATCAACACCTACAATACGTGCCATAAATTTAATTTTTACAGATTAATGTTACCCTTGACGTTGTTTAAACTTCGGGTTCTTTTTATTAATCACATACAAACGTCCTTTCCTGCGGATAATTTTGCAGTCGTCGCTACGTTTTTTTACTGAAACACGAGTTTTCATCTTACTAGTTATTAAAAAATTTTGTATTCGATGTCCCGCTTTTACTGGCGGGAAAACTCACCGCTCCGTCAGAGACGGAAGCGACTCGTTTCAACTATATACACTCTAATTTTTATATCTGAATGTAATTCTTCCTTTTGTCAGGTCGTAAGGAGACATTTCGACTTTCACTTTATCACCCGGCAAAATTTTAATATAATGCATTCTCATTTTTCCTGAAATATGGCCGGTTATTACGTGGCCGTTTTCAAGTTCAACGCGAAACATCGCGTTGGACAATGCTTCTACAATAATTCCATCTTGTTCTATCGAAGGATGTTTTGCCATAAAAAACGTGAATTACAATTCTTTTGTTAAAGTTACTTTTCTAAATCTCATTACTTTTTACATTCCCATTCCCGGGCGGCCTTTAATACGTCCTGATTTCATCAGTCCGTCGTAATGGCGCATCAACAGGTGGCTTTCAATCTGTTGTAAAGTATCTAATACAACACCTACCAGAATCAGCAACGATGTACCGCCGTAAAAATAGGCGAACTGCTGACTAATTCCCATAAGCATGGCAAAAGCAGGAAGAATAGTGATCAGCCCCAGGAAAATTGATCCCGGCAGCGTTATCCTACTCATCACAGTATCCAGAAATTCAACGGTTTTCTTTCCTGGTTTAACACCCGGAATAAACCCACCGTTTTTCTTCATATCCTCAGCCATTTGGGTAGGGTTAATAGTAATAGCGGTGTAAAAATACGTAAAAGCTACCACTAATAAAAATTGAATAAAATTGTACCAGAATCCTGTAAAGTCTGACAATGCATTTGCAACCCCTGTCAAACTTTCGGAATTAGCAACACCCACAATGGTGATCGGCACCATCATGATTGCTTGCGCAAAAATGATAGGCATAACACCTGCAGCGTTTACTTTTAATGGGATGTACTGACGTACACCACCGTATTGTTTGTTACCAACAATCCGTTTGGCGTATTGTACGGGTATCCGGCGGGTTCCCTGAACCAACGCAATGGATGCCATAAACACGATAAACAGGATAACAAACTCTACGAGGAACATTACTAAACCGCCCGCGGCAAAACGTGCCCCAAATTCCTGGACCACGGCCATCGGCAAACGAGCGATAATACCAATCATAATGATCAGCGAAATACCATTACCAATTCCTTTATCGGTAATGCGTTCGCCTAACCAAAGTACAAACATCGAGCCCGCAGTAAGAATCACAATCGATGGAGCATTAAACCAAATGCCTTTCATTGCGAAAGCTGTGTCGGGCAACTGCATGTGTAGATTAGTAAGATACGCTGATGCCTGAGGAATCAGAATCAACACTGTTAAATAGCGCGTAATCTGATTGATTTTCCTCCTTCCTGACTCTCCCTCTTTCTGCAACCTCTGGAAATAGGGAACGGCGATACCCATTAACTGGATAACAATTGAGGCAGAAATATATGGCATAATACCCAAAGCAAAAACTGAAGCCTGTGCAAAGGCACCTCCCGAGAACATGTTGATCAAGCCCAGCAAACCATCGGCAGTTTGATTTTCGAGGTTTTCTAACTGTGCCGGATCGATCCCCGGTAACGAAACAAAGGAGCCTAACCTGTAAATTAACAGGAAAAACAACGTTGTTCCAATTCTGAACCTTAAGTCTTCAATTTTATAAATATTCTTTAGGGTCTCGATGAATCGTTTCATTACGGTTTAAAGTATTTCAGTGGTTCCTTCTAATTTTTCTATTGCCTCTTTCGCGCTTTTCGAAAATGCGTTAGCTTTAACGGTTAGTTTTTTAGTTAAAGTTCCGCCACCAAGAATTTTGATCTTGTCGTTTTTCGACGCGATACCTGCTTCAATTAAGGCCTGTTTGTCGATTTCGGTTAGGTTATTTTTTACTGCCAGGCTTTCTACCACATCCAGGTTGATCGCTTTGTATTCAACACGGTTGATGTTTTTAAAACCCGATTTAGGAACAACACGTTGCAAAGGCATCTGACCACCTTCAAAACCGATTTTCCTTGAATAACCTGAACGCGACTTGGCACCTTTATGACCACGAGTAGATGTTCCACCACGTCCTGATCCTTGTCCACGACCTATGCGTTTCGACTGTTTAGTCGCACCTTCAGCAGGTTGTAAGTTATTTAAATTCATAATATATTATGATTAAAATGTTTCTTTCAACAATTGGAACAAGGCCAAAAGGCCTGTTCCAATGTTTGAAATATTACTTAACTTCTTCAACACTAATTAAATGTCTCAATTTGTTAACCATGCCAACAATCTGAGGAGTAGCTTCGTGTTCAACCGGATTATTGAGTTTGGTTAGTCCCAATGCCTCAAGTGTTGCCTTTTGGCGTTTTGTTGAACCGATACTGCTTTTTACTTGTGTAATTTTTAGCTTAGCCATAACGTGTTATCCTTTAAAAACTTTTTCTAATGAAACACCTCTGTGTTGGGCTACTGTATATGCATCCCTCATTTCAAGCAAAGCAGCCATAGTTGCTTTTACCAGGTTATGTGGGTTGGAAGAGCCTTTTGACTTAGCCAGGATGTCGTGAATACCAACACTCTCAAGTACTGCGCGCATCGCACCACCGGCTTTTACTCCGGTACCCGATGTGGCAGGCTTCAGTAATACGTCGGCTCCACCAAATTTGGCAGTTTGTTCGTGAGGAATTGTTCCGTTAATTACCGGAATTTTCACGAGGTTCTTTTTAGCTGCATCTACACCTTTCGAAATCGCAGTTGTTACTTCACTTGCTTTTCCAAGGCCCCATCCTACGATTCCTTTTTCGTCGCCCACTACAACAATGGCAGAGAAACTGAATGTACGTCCACCTTTTGTTACTTTGGTTACACGATTAATGGCTACCAACCGGTCTTTTAATTCCAGGTCGCTCGTTTTTACTTTGTTACTTACTTTCGCCATGATATCTTAGAATTTAAGGCCACCTTCGCGGGCAGCGTCAGCTAATTGTTTAACTCTTCCGTGGTATAAATAACCATTTCTATCGAACACAACTTCAGTGATACCAGCTGCGATTGCTTTTTCAGCTACAGCTTTTCCTACCAGTGCTGCTTTTTCTGTCTTTGTTCCGGCAGCTGCAATAATTGCTTTGTCGGATGAAGAGGCAGCACATAAAGTTGTTCCTTGTACATCATCAATCAGTTGAGCGTAGATCTGTTTGTTACTTCTGAAAACACTCAATCTTGGACGTTCTGCTGTGCCGGAAACAACTGTACGTACGCGGCTTTTTATTCTTGCTCGCCTTTGAACTTTTGTTAATGCCATAATAATGAATCTTTTTAGATATTATTTTTTCCCGGCTGCTTTACCAGCTTTACGTCTCAATACTTCGCCAACAAACTTAATACCTTTACCTTTATATGGTTCAGGTTTACGGAACGATCTGATTTTTGCGGCAGCCTGACCAATCAATTGTTTATCGTGACACCTCAGGGTAATAGTCGGGTTGCTACGTTTATCAGATAATGCTTCAACTTTTATTTCAGAAGGAAGCTGGATGTAAGTATGGTGAGCGAAACCCAACACAAGGTCGAGTACGTTATCGGGCATCAATTCAACACGATATCCAACCCCAACAAGTTCGAGTTTTAATTCGTAGCCTTTTGATACACCTTCTACCATATTATTCACCAAGGCGCGGTATAGTCCATGCATCGACTTTTCACGTTTTGCATCGCTGCCCCTGCTTACATTGATTGTTCCGTCTTCAACGGCAACTTCAATAGCCGGGTCAACTTTTTGAAACAATTCTCCCAGAGGTCCTTTAACGCTCACAACGTTCTCGTCGCTCACTTTAACTTCTACTCCGGCAGGAATTGTAATGGGTAATTTACCTATTCTTGACATGACCGTTCCTCCTTTTTAATATACGTAACATAAAACTTCTCCACCTACATTCAGCTCGCGAGCCTCTTTATCGGTGATAACACCTTTTGAGGTAGAGATAATTGCTATGCCTAAACCATTTAGTACACGTGGAATACTTGTGCTATCACAGTATTGACGCAAACCTGGTTTACTTACGCGTTCTAACGCTTTAATTGCAGATACTTTTGTCTCCGGATTGTATTTCAATGCAATCTTAATGTTTCCCTGGTAACCTACTTCTTCTTCGAATTTATAATTCAGGATATAACCTTTGTCTTTCAACAATTTTGTTATTTCCTTTTTCATATTTGAAGCAGGAATATCAACCACACGGTGTTTAGCCATGATTGCATTTCTTACCCTTGTCAGATAATCTGCTATTGGATCTGTTACTTTACTCATTTCTCAAGTTTTTTAACGATTACCAACTTGCCTTTTTAACTCCGGGGATCAAACCATTAGAGGCCATTTCCCTAAAATCAATCCGGCTGATACCGAATTGGCGCATGTATCCTTTCGGACGTCCGGTTAGTTTGCAACGGTTGTGCAAACGAATTTTAGACGAGTTTTTAGGAAGTTTCTGCAAACCAACATAGTCGCCTTCTTCTTTCAGCCTGGCACGTTTTTCGGCATATTTCTCAACTAATTTTGCACGTTTAACTTCGCGTGCTTTCATTGATTCCTTAGCCATTGCTTAGTTCTTTTTTACGTTTTTAAATGGTAAACCTAATTCTTTCAACAAAGCAAATCCTTCTTCGTCGGTATTTGCAGAAGTGACAAAGGTAATATTCATTCCGTTGATCTTGCTTACTTTGTCAAGCACGATCTCAGGGAAAATAATCTGTTCCGGAACACCTAATGTGTAGTTACCTTGTCCGTCCATTTTGCTTTCAATTCCTTTGAAGTCGCGGATACGTGGCAATGCCACTGCGATCAAGCGATCCAGGAATTCATACATTTGGTTACGACGCAAGGTTACGCGAACACCAATAGGCATTTTCTTTCTCAATTTGAAATTGGAGATGTCCTTTTTTGACAAGGTTAGTACGGCCTTTTGACCGGCAATTTTTGTCATTTCGGTTTGAGCTACGTCAATCAGCTTTTTATCGGCGATTGCTGCTCCAACACCTTGGTTAAGAACTATTTTTTCCAACTTCGGAACCTGCATTACAGAAGAGTAATCGAACTCTTTCTTTAGGGCAGGTACAATTTCTTCCTGATATTTCTTTTTAAGAGTTGGTACGTAAGCCATTACTTAATCTCCTCTCCTGATTTTTTCGAAATACGAACTAATTTACCATCGTCATTCAATTTCCTTCCCACACGCGTTGCTTGTCCTGATTTTGGATCAACCAACATAAGGTTGGAAATGTGCACTGGTGCTTCCTGTTCAATAATACCTCCCTGCGGCGATTTCGCGTTAGGCTTGGTATGTTTCTTGATCATGTTTACACCTTCTACAATTGCTCTGTCGGTTTTACGGATTATTTCCAACACGCGACCTTTACGGCCTTTGTCGTTGCCAGAAATCACAACCACAGTGTCACCTTTTTTTATGTGTAACTTTTTCTGCATTTTGAGCTTTTTTCTAATTACAGTACTTCAGGTGCGAGTGAAACAATTTTCATATTCTTCTCGCGCAATTCACGTGCAATTGGCCCGAAAATACGTGTTCCACGCATCTCGCCGGTGTTGTTTAACAGTACTACTGCGTTATCGTCGAAACGGATGTAAGACCCGTCCTGGCGACGAATTTCTTTTTTAGTACGTACAACAATTGCTTTCGACACAGTACCTTTTTTGATACCGCCGTTTGGCAATGCACTTTTCACAGTAACCACTACCGTGTCGCCTACAGAAGCATAGCGTTTCCTTGTTCCGCCTAATACACGAATACAAAGAACTTCTTTTGCGCCACTGTTATCGGCTACCGAACATCTTGATTCTTGTTGTATCATGATTACTTCGCTCTTTCAATTACTTCAACTACTCGCCAGCATTTGGTTTTGCTTAAAGGACGTGTTTCCATAATCCTTACAACATCACCTACGTGGCAATCATTTTTCTCATCATGGACATGGAATTTGGTCGTTTTGTTAACGAACTTACCATAAATCGGGTGCTTCACTTTACGTTTTTCAGCCACCACAATTGATTTGTCCATCTTATCACTGACAACGATCCCGACTCTCTCTTTCCTGAGATTTCTTGATTTATTTTCTTCCATCGCTGATTAATTCTGATTTTCGTTTAATTCTCTTTCGCGAAGAACCGTTTTTAACCGTGCAATTGTCTGCTTGCTTTCACTAAGTTTATTAGTGTTTTCAAGCGGAGAAACTGCGTGGCTAAGTTTCAGGCGAACCAAGGTTTCCTTTTCGGTCTGTAACCTTTCGACGATCTCTTTGCTCGTCAATTCTTTGATTTCAGTAATTTTCATGATTCACCAAATTTTATTCTTCAACATAATCACGTCTAACCACAAATTTTGTCTTTACCGGAAGTTTCTGAGCTGCCAATCTCAAAGCTTCTTTTGCCATTGCAAATGGCACACCTTCTGCTTCGATGATTATGCGACCCGGAGATACCGGAGCAACAAATGCCTCAGGAGCACCTTTACCTTTACCCATACGTACTTCCGCAGGTTTTTTGGTAATAGGTTTATCGGGGAAAATTCTGATCCATATTTGACCACGACGTTGCATGTGACGCGTTACCGCAACCCTCGCCGCTTCAATCTGGCGACCGGTAATCCAGGTCTCTTCCAACGACTTTATTCCAAATGAACCAAATGCCAATTCAGTACCGCGTTGTGCGTTACCTTTCATCCGGCCCTTCTGTACTCTTCTAAATTTTACTTTTTTCGGCTGTAACATTCTTTTTCAGATTGTGAGTGTTAAACCCTATTTTCTTCTATTTCTACGGTTACCGCCGCCGCCTTTATTTCCACCCGGACGTCCTGATTTCTGTCCAAGGTTAGGAGAAAGGTCGCGATTTCCATAAACCATGCCTTTACAAATCCAGACTTTCACACCGATTAAACCGGTTTTAGTCAGGGCTTCTGCCAGTGCGTAGTCAATATCGGCACGCAATGTGTGAAGCGGTGTACGGCCGTCTTTATACATCTCAGAGCGGGCCATTTCTGCTCCGTTCAACCTACCCGAAACCAGTACTTTGATTCCTTCGGCTCCCATTCTCATGGTAGAAGCGATGGCCATTTTAACAGCCCTGCGGTAAGCAATTTTACCTTCGATCTGACGTGCAATGTTACTTGCTACGATCTTAGCATCGAGTTCAGGACGTTTGATCTCGAAAATGTTGATCTGTACCTCTTTATTGGTAAGTTTTTTCAGCTCTTCTTTCAGTTTGTCAACTTCCTGACCGCCTTTACCAATAATAATACCCGGACGTGAAGTATGAACGGTGATGGTAATCAGCTTCAAGGTACGTTCGATAACGATTCTTGAGATGCTGGCTTTGGCTAAACGAGCGTTCAGGTATTTCCTGATCTTCTGGTCTTCCACCAGCTTGTCGCCGTAATTGTCACCACCGAACCAATTTGAGTCCCATCCTTTGATGAATCCCAAACGATTTGCTATCGGATTTACTTTTTGTCCCATGTGTACTAATTAAGATTTTCTTCAACAACACTTTCTTTACTATCTACGTAAATCGTTACGTGGTTGGAACGTTTTCTGATACGGTGAGCACGGCCCTGGGGAGCCGGACGTAATCTCTTCAGAATACGACCTGAATCAACCATGATTCGAGATACATAAAGTTCACTTTCTTCTAAACGAACTCCTTCGTTTTTAGCCTGCCAATTGGCAATGGCTGAAAGAAGAAGTTTCTCTACCCGGCCTGATGCTTCTTTTGAGGAGAATTTCAAAACGTCGAGCGCTTTGTTAACCTCCATGCCGCGAATCATATCAGCCACCAGTCTCATCTTACGAGGAGAAGTAGGGCAGTTTCTTAAAACAGCAAAATATTGTTGCTTTTTTTCTTCTTTTCTTTGTTCAGCTGCTAGTCTTTTTCTGGCACCCATTGTACTTACTTTTTAAATTTTAAATGCCTTATCTTTTCTTATTACCAGCATGCCCCCTGAAAGTGCGGGTCGGAGCAAATTCACCCAAACGGTGTCCCACCATGTTTTCGGTGACGTAAACCGGGATAAACTTGTTTCCGTTATGTACCGCAATAGTATGTCCTACAAAGTCAGGAGAAATTACTGATGCCCTGGCCCATGTCTTCACCACCGATTTTTTGTTGGTATCATTCATCGCCAACACCTTGCTTTCAAGCTTGAAATCGATAAAAGGACCTTTTTTTAATGAACGACTCATAATTATTCCTCTTTACTATTTTTTCCTACGTTCTACAATGTACTTGTTGGAAGCTTTCTTCTTATAGCGGGTTTTGTACCCTTTAGCAAGCATACCTTTACGCGATCTTGGATGTCCTCCTGAAGACCGGCCTTCACCACCACCCATTGGGTGATCAACCGGGTTCATAACAACACCACGTACGCGTGGTCTTCTTCCCAACCAACGAGAGCGACCGGCTTTACCCGATTTCTCAATGTTGTGCTCAGTATTTCCAACTGTACCTACTGTAGCCCTGCAGGTTGTAAGTACCATACGAGTTTCGCCTGACGGCAATTTCAAAATTGCATATTTACCGTCACGTGAGGTCAATTGTGCATAAGTGCCTGCACTACGAGCCATGATGCCACCCTGGCCAGGGTAAAGCTCAATGTTGTGTACCAAAGTACCCAGAGGTATTTCGGCCAGGGGAAGTGTATTGCCTACTTCAGGTTCTACACCGGTTCCACTTTTCACCGTTTGGCCAACTTGCAACCCGTTAGGCGCAACGATGTAACGCTTCTCACCGTCTTCGTACTGAAGAAGTGCGATGCGTGCAGTACGGTTTGGATCGTACTGAATGGAATCGACAACAGCTGCAACACCGTCTTTATCGCGTTTGAAGTCGATAATACGGTATTTGCGTTTATGTCCCCCGCCTATATATCTCATTGTCATTCGTCCCTGGTTGTTACGACCACCGGACTTTTTGATGGGCTCCAACAATGATTTCTCAGGCGTAGATGCAGTAATGGTATCAAAAGCACCAATAATTTTGTGCCTTTGACCCGGAGTTACTGGTTTTAATTTTCTTACTGCCATTTTATATTAGATATTACTATAAAAGTCAATACTATCTCCTTCTACCAAAGTAACAATTGCTTTTTTGTAAGCAGATGTTTTTCCGGTGATGATACCGCCTTTGGTATATCTCGATTTCACTTTGCCGCCATAAACCATGGTATTCACGGTTTCAACCGTCACATTATAAAGGCTTTCAACGGCCTTTTTAATCTGCGGTTTACTTGCTCTGCGATCTACCACAAAACCGTAACGGTTAAAACGCTCCGACTGGTCGGTCATTTTTTCTGTAACTAATGGTTTTACTAAAATATCCATCTTCTTTTTCCGTTAAAGTTTAAATGCTTCTTCAATTTTCGCAACAGATCCTTCGCAAAGAATAATTGTTTTTGCGTTAAGAATCTGATAAGTATTTAATTCAGAAGCAGTTACAACCGATACGTCCTGTAAATTTCTGGAGGACAAATATATGTTATTATTTTCAGCCGGTAAAACGAAAAGTGCCTTTTTTTCAGCTATTTGCAGATTGCTTTTCAAGGCTACCATTTCTTTTGTTTTTGGAGCTTCGAAATTGAAATCTTCCAAAACCAAAATGCTTTTTTCGCTTGCTTTGTAAGTCAAAGCCGATTTACGGGCCAATTGCTTCACTTTTTTATTCAGCTTGAAGCCATAAGTACGCGGACGCGGGCCAAAAATTGTACCACCACCACGGAATACAGGTGACTTAATGCTACCTGCACGCGCAGTACCGGTTCCTTTCTGACGTTTGATTTTACGGGTACTTCCGGCAATCTCACCACGTTCCTTGCTCTTGCTTGTTCCCTGGCGCTGATTTGCCATGTATTGTTTTACATCCAAATAAATGGCGTGGTCGCTGGGCTCAATACCGAAAATCTGGTCGCACAAAGTGACTTTTCTTCCGGTTTCTTTTCCTTCTATATTCAGTACGCTTAGTTCCATTGCTTTCTAATAATTATGTATGAACCTTTGGCTCCAGGTACTGAACCTTTTACCACAATTACATTCTTCTCAGGAATTACTTTCAATACTTCCAGGTTCTCAATAGTAACGGTTTTGTTCCCGTCTCTACCTGCCATGCGCATTCCTTTGAAAACACGTGAAGGCCACGAAGAAGCTCCGATAGAACCGGGTGCTCTCAGCCTGTTGTGCTGACCGTGTGTGGCATCGTTTACCCCACGGAAATTGTGTCTTTTAACTACGCCCTGGAAGCCTTTTCCTTTTGATACTCCAACGATATCAACGTAATCCTTTTCCTGAAAAATAGTTACGTCAATTTCCTGTCCGAGTTCAAATTCTTCCTGATAGGTGTTATGAAACTCTACTACTTTGCGCTTTGGCGAAGTTCCGGCCTTTTTAAAGTGCCCTACTTCTGCTTTAGTGGCGTGCTTGTCTTTTTTGTCGCCATAAGCTAACTGCAGCGCTTCGTAGCCGTCGGTCTCCTGGGTCTTCACTTGTGTAACAACACAAGGTCCAGCCTCAATCACAGTGCATGGGATGTTTTTCCCCTCAACACTGAATACGGATGTCATTCCGATTTTTTTTCCAATAATACCAGCCATTTTTTCGACTACTTTAAATTATCAAACTTTAATTTCTACTTCGACGCCACTGGGAAGTTCCAGTTTCATCAGCGCATCGATGGTTTTAGCAGTTGAGCTGTAAATGTCGATCAACCTCTTGTAAGAAGACAACTGAAATTGTTCCCTCGATTTTTTGTTAACGAAGGTTGAACGCAAAACGGTGAAAACCCTGCGGTGGGTGGGCAGCGGAATGGGACCGCTTACTACCGCACCTGTGGTTTTTACGGTTTTAACGATTTTCTCAGCCGACTTGTCAACCAAGTTGTGATCGTACGATTTAAGCTTAATCCTGATCTTTTGACTCATAAGAGAAAATTGTTATAATTATTACAATAAATCAATTCTTCCTTGAACATCTGCCAGCACTTTTTCGGCCAGGTTGCGCGGCACCTCCTGATAGTGGCTAAACTCCATTGACGAGGTAGCCCTGCCCGAAGACAGTGTGCGCAATACGGTAACATAGCCAAATTGTTCGGCCAGCGGTACTTTGGCATTGATTACCTTGGCATTGCCTTTGGACTCCATGCCGGCCACTTCGCCACGGCGACGGTTCAGGTCGCCAATAATATCGCCCATGTATTCTTCGGGCGTTACTATCTCAAGTTTCATGATAGGTTCGAGCAGTACCGGCCTGGCTTTAGAAGCGGCACTTTTAAAAGCCTGGCGCGCACATATCTCGAACGACAGCTGGTCGGAATCGACCGGGTGGAAAGAGCCGTCGAGCAGCGTTACTTTCAGGCTATCGATGGGGAATCCAGCCAATGGTCCGTTAGAGAGTGCGTCTTTGAAACCTTTTTCGACCGACGGTATAAACTCGCGCGGGATGCGCCCGCCTTTTACCGCATCGATAAACTCGAGCCCGACTTTTCCTTCATCGGCGGGTTCTATCTTAACAATAATATCGGCAAATTTACCGCGCCCGCCGGTTTGTTTCTTGAACACTTCGCGAAGGTCAACCGGCTGAGTGATGGCTTCTTTGTAGGCCACTTGGGGAGCACCTTGGTTACATTCTACTTTAAATTCGCGTTTTAAGCGGTCCACCAGTATTTCGAGGTGGAGTTCGCCCATGCCCCGGATTACGGTCTGTCCTGAATCGGGATCGGTGTTCACAACAAATGTTGGGTCTTCTTCAGCAAGTTTTGCCAGGCCGTTCGACAGTTTGTCGATGTCTTTTTGCGATTTTGGCTCGACGGCAATACCGATAACCGGTTCCGGGAAATCCATGCTTTCGAGGGTAATCGGGTTTTTGATATCGCCCAGGGTGTCGCCCGTGCGGATATCTTTAAAACCAACTGCTGCACAGATGTCACCTGCTTCGATAGAATCTTTCGGATTTTGTTTGTTCGAGTGCATCTGGTACAGGCGCGATATGCGTTCTTTTTTTCCGGTACGCGAATTATATACACTATCGCCGGCATTTAGCGTGCCCGAATAAACGCGGATATATGCCAAACGGCCCACAAACGGGTCGGTGGCAATTTTAAATGCCAGGGCAGCCAATGGTTCATCGGCATTAGCGGTACGAACGACTTCTTTGTCGGTTACAGGGTTAACTCCTATAATTTCTCCCTTATCGAGCGGGCTTGGCAAGAATTCGCAAACGGCATCGAGCAAGCGCTGGACACCTTTGTTTTTAAATGCCGAACCGCACATCATCGGGATAATGACCCCTTCGAGGGTCGCACGGCGGATAACGGCTAACATTTCTTCTTTGGTAATCGAGGCGGGGTCTTCGAAATAGCGCTCAAGTATATGGTCGTCAACTTCGGCTATCGACTCTACCAGTTTTTCTTTCCACTCTTCGGCTTGTTCAAGCAAATCGGCGGGGATTTCTTCTAGGGTATAGTTAGTACCCATTGCCTGGTCATCGTGCCAGCGAACGGCTTTCATTTCAACAAGGTCGATAACTCCCTCGAATTTTTCTTCGGCCCCTATCGGTATTTGCATGGGTACCGGGTTAGCGCCGAGTTTTTCTTTGATGTCATTATATACATTAAAGAAATCGGCTCCCTGGCGGTCCATTTTATTTACAAAAGCAATACGTGGCACGCCGTATTTTTCGGCCTGGCGCCATACTGTTTCCGATTGCGCCTCGACCCCTCCTACGGCACAGAACAGGGCAACCGTTCCGTCCAAAATCCTTAATGAACGTTCAACTTCTACTGTAAAGTCAACGTGTCCGGGGGTGTCGATGATGTTAATTTTGTGTTCTATGTCGTTGTGTTTCCAGAAAGTAGTGGTAGCAGCCGAAGTAATGGTAATTCCTCGTTCCTGCTCCTGCTCCATCCAGTCCATTGTTGCGGCACCATCGTGTACTTCGCCAATACGGTGGGTCAAACCTGTATAGAACAGAATACGTTCTGATACAGTTGTTTTTCCGGCGTCGATGTGTGCCATGATACCGATGTTCCTTGTGTATTTCAGATCTTGTTTAGCCATTTTAAAACCAGCTTTTCTTTTCCTTTATTTTATTGTAGTACCTTTTCTAAAACTAAAACCTGAAATGGGCAAAAGCGCGGTTAGCTTCTGCCATACGGTGGGTATCTTCTTTCTTTTTGTAAGCACCGCCTTCTTCGTTGTAAGCGGCAACTATTTCTGCCGACAGTTTGTCGGCCATTGATTTGCCCGAGCGTTTACGGGCAAACAATATCATATTTTTGATACTGATGGCCATTTTTCTTTCTGGGCGGATTTCCATGGGTACCTGGAAAGTGGCGCCACCTACACGGCGGCTTTTCACCTCTACGGCTGGGGTGATGTTTTCCAATGCTTTTTTCCATACATCCAGGGGTGCAACTTCGGCGTCTTTCATGCGTTTTTCTACCATGGCCATGGTATCGTAGAAAATACCGTAAGCGATAGATTTTTTCCCATCCACCATCAGGTCGTTGACAAACCGTGTTACCAACACGTCGTTAAACTTGGGGTCTGGCAACAAATGCCTTTTTTTTGGTTTCGACTTTCTCATTTCAAACTTATTTTAGTGTTATCTAAATTGGTTGCCCTAAGGCGGTCTTCAGTTCTTCTCCGGGAGACGATCGAAAGAATTGCTTACTCAACCAAACCACTAAATAACAACGATTAATTACTTGTTAACTTTTTACTACTTCTTTGGTTTCTTTGCTCCATACTTCGAACGGCGTTGCAAACGGCCTTCTACGCCGGCCGTATCAAGCGCACCACGAATTAAGTGGTAACGTACGCCGGGAAGGTCTTTTACCCTGCCGCCGCGTACCAATACAATGGAGTGTTCCTGTAGGTTGTGGCCTTCGCCGGGGATATAGGCGTTTACCTCTTTGCCGTTGGTCAACCTTACCCTGGCCACTTTACGCATGGCCGAGTTGGGCTTTTTGGGTGTAGTGGTATAAACACGCACGCACACACCACGGCGTTGCGGACACGAATCCAAGGCAGGGGATTTACTCTTCTCAACCTTGCTCTGTCTCCCTTTTCGAACTAATTGTTGAATAGTTGGCATAAATACCTGTTTTTTAT
>JBKDZK010000110.1:0-1681 GCA_047971205.1 Draconibacterium sp. | reverse complement strand
AAAGCCATACACGGTTTATTGTAATTTTTCTGACATTGTGAGCAGGCGCAAAGACTTATCTTGTCCTGCAATTCATCGTAAAAATAGAAATCTATTATTCATTAAGCAAAGAATTCCATTTTCACACTCCTATTTTACCGAATTAGAGTTCCAGAGTGGTTTAAAATCGCGGAAGGAAAACAATGCATTAAATCAATGATTTCCAACTACTGAGAAAAAATCAGGATTGTTTTGAAGAGTCCTGAAATCTGGCTATCATTATAACAGATTCAAACCTAACTTTATGAAAACAGTACTTTACTGGCTGATTGCAGTTGTTATCACACTATGCGCAATGGCTTACCAACGAACCACCGGCCCCACCAAAGACAAACGGATAAAGGTTACGATCCAAAACAAGGAGTATAAACTACGCCTCACCCGCAGTCACGGAGGTGAAAGCGACTTCAAACTTCAATTGCACATAGAGGATGAAGCCATTGGGGGAACCATCTTTTTTAAACCGTTCCCCTCGAAAAACGCATGGACGGAACAGGAACTGCTGCGTGAAGATACACACCTTGTTGCCACTTTGCCACATTTGCCGCCGGCAGGAAAATACGAATACAAGATTACACTGACCAAGAGAGACCAAAGTTTTCAGCTAAACGATGGAATGCCGGTGATCATCCGGTTTAAAGGCCATGTTCCGGCAGGAATTCTTGTCCCTCACATTTTCTTTATGTTCTTTGCCATGTTTCTGGGCAACCTGGCTGGAACGATGGCACTATTTAAACACAAACGGTTTAAATTCTACACCACAATTACGCTTATTACCCTTTTTATTGGCGGAATGATTTTAGGCCCGCTGGTGCAGTTGTATGCATTTGGAGAAGCCTGGGCCGGAATCCCCTTTGCCTGGGACCTCACCGACAACAAAACGTTGGTGGCCTTTCTGTTTTGGATACTCGCTTTTGCGATGAATCGAACGCAAGAACGTCCACTTTATACGGTTTTAGCCGCCGTGGTTATGTTACTTGTTTATTCAATTCCGCACAGCATGTATGGCTCGGAATTGGATCTCGAAACCGGTGAAATTATCCAGGGATGGATACAGTTGTTTGTTTATGTGTAATAATACCAAATCCTGTTTGGGGCATAAATAAAAACACCGTTTACAGCTAATAATGTCGCAAGTAACCAGGACAAACAACCCGGTAAAAAGTTAAATTATCAAACAAAACTAGGTTAGTAACATTTCATTTATTTCGGCCCGGGTTAGATATATTCTTCTATTTTTGCTTGTGAGAGTATAACACAAAACGTTAAAACTAATTCATCTTTCTTCAATTTAGTAAGAGCTACTATAACCTATTTAGAGAAAGATTATAGCCTAAAAAATGGAGACGAAAGAGAGGTTAATGCTGACAAAAGAACAGTATGGCACTTTTTTCAAAAAGAATTATCATACAGCATGCCTTGTTGCCTTACGCTACATCCCCGACATTGACCGTGCCGAAGATATGGTTCAGGATGTGTTTGTGGCTTTGTGGGAAAAACGCAAAGAACTTCAGATAAAAAGCAATTTAAAAAGCTACCTGCTTACGACTGTAAAAAACCAGGCACTAAACCGGATACAACGTGATAAGACCAACACCGGTTCACTTTCAAAGCTGGAGATTGATTTAGAAGACAACGAACC
>JBKDZK010000109.1:0-12017 GCA_047971205.1 Draconibacterium sp. | reverse complement strand
GATTTCGAAGAAGGTTTTACAATGACCTGGGAAGGCCGCAGCTGTAATGCCCGCAGCATTGAAGGATCGTCAGTAGGGGCCATGTTCTATGGTGACAAAGGTTCGTTGCTGATTACCGGCGGTAATGGTTATACGGTTTATGACCTGGCCGGGAAAGAGATCAGTAAAGTAGAGGACAAGGAAAAAATTGATCCGCGTAATGCAGCCAGTCCTGCCCAGCAGTTGGATGCCTTGCATATTCAGAACTTTTTTGGTGGCATAACCAAGGGAGAAGCGCTTAGCTCCGATATCGATTCAGGGCACAAAAGTACTTTGCTGGTACAATTAGGAAACATCGCACAACGCGTAGGCCGGTCATTGGATATTGACCCGGCAAACGGTCATATTCTAAAAGACAAGGAAGCCAACAAACTGTGGGCACGCGACTATCAAAAAGGCTGGGAAATGAAGCTGTAGTTTTGGCGATTTATTTTTAGTTAAATGAGTAAAATGAAGAACAACTATACCCGTTGGCAGCTAACGTTTCTGGTGGCTTTGCGCTTTCTGATCGGATGGCATTTGCTGTACGAGGGGGTGGCAAAACTGCTAAACCCCCAATGGTCGTCAGTCGGCTTTTTAAAAGAGTCTCAATGGATACTTTCCGGGTTTGCTAACTGGGTGGTTACTAATCCAAACATCCTGAATACGGTTGATTTCCTCAATACCTGGGGGCTGATTGCCATTGGCCTGGGACTTATCCTGGGGATGTTTTTCAGAGTTGCCGCCCTGTCGGGATTTGTGCTGCTGGTAGTTTATTACCTGAGTTGTCCTCCGTTGGTGGGTATCGAATATTCATTGCCAGCTGATGGAAACAATCTGATTGTCAATAAAACCCTGATCGAGGCTTTTGCACTGGCCGTGCTTGCCTTGTTTCCAACCGGCAGTATCCTTGGTTTGGATGCGCTGCTTGGTCGGTTCAAAATAAAGAAGGAGGAGAAATAATATGAGTGATAAAAAAACGGATCAGGGAGCTTCGAAGCAGGAAAATACCGGTTTAAACCGGGATATGAAACGAAGAACCGTTTTGAAAGCCATGGCCGGGCTGCCCGTTTTGGGCTTGTTTGGAGTCGGCTTACTCAATAAACGCGATTACGATCTTTCCAAGAAAAATTCAATCATAAAAGATTTGGGGCTGGATTCTCTGGAACTTCCCAAATCTGATTACGGACAAAAAAAATCACAGGGAGATTTGATCCGTGTAGGGTTTATCGGTTTTGGTACCCGTGGCAGACAGTTGTCCAATGCGTTGGGATTTATGCATCCGGATGATGTGAAAACACGTCAGCAAAAAAATACACTCAACAGTTGGCTGGAACAGGAGTACCTGGATGTGGCCATAACGGGTATTTGCGATGTTTTTGACAACCACGCGGAAAATGGACTCGCAACTGCCGGAAACTATACCCGTCCGGGAGGGGAGATAGCACCGAAGTTACCGGTTAAACGCTATCGGACTTATCAGGAGATGCTGGCCGACAAAGAAATCGATGCGGTAGTTATTGCCACTCCCGATCATCATCATGCACGCATTGCAACCGATGCTGCAAAAGCAGGGAAACACATCTATTGCGAGAAAAGCGTGGCACTCCACGAAGCGGAACTCAACGAGTTGTACGAAACGGTAAAAAACAGCCCGGTTGTTTTTCAGTTGGGACATCAGATTCCGCAAAGCGTGGTCTTTCAGCAGGCCAAAGAAATTGTCAAAAAGAATATTCTGGGGAAAATTACCTTGATTGAAACCACTTCCAACCGGAATTCGGCAAACGGTGCCTGGGTCAGGCATCTCGACGCAAAGGGAAATCTCAAACCCGGTGATGAAACGGTAATCGACTGGAAGCAGTGGCTTGGAGCGGCGCCTGAGGTTCCGTTCAGTGTCGAAAGGTTTTATAACTGGACCAAATGGTTCGACTATGATTCGGGAATGATCGGTCAGTTGTTCACGCATGAATTTGATGCGGTAAATCAGCTGCTGCGGGTAGGTATTCCAAAATCGGTGGTTTCTTCCGGCGGCGTGTATTACTGGAAAGACGGACGGGAAATGCCTGATTCGCTCCATTGTGTTTTTGAGTACCCTGAAAAGGAATTAACGCTGATGTACAGTGGTAACCTCGCGTCAAGTCGTAGCAGGGGAAGGGTTTTTATGGGACACGATGCCTCGATGGAACTTGGAAACAATGTGATTATCCATGCCGATTCGGGATCGACCCGTTACCGGGAGCAGATTAAATCGGGAGCCATTGACACCCGTTCGCCTTTGTTGACCTACAACCCGGCTTCGCAGCAGATTGATGCGGTGAGTTCAGCTTCCGAGAAATACTATGCTTCCCGCGGACTGACCACCACCACGCTTAACGGGCGGGCGGTGGATGTCACCCATCTGCACCTGCGCGAATGGCTGAACTGTATCCGAAACGGAGGTACCACCAGTGCCAACATCGACATGGCTTTTGAAGAAGGTATAACCTGTATTATGGCCCATCGGTCCTACGTCGAAAAACGAAGAATGGAGTGGGACGAGGTGAACAGGAGAATTGTATAAAACTAAACAGAAACGAATCAAAAATGGGAGTATTCCCACACTTCTGCGAAACCATTCAAAACAAACAATTTTAGACTGATGAAGAACAAAACAACCTTTATATCCATCGCCATACTTGGCTTAATGTTTTTTATTTTTGGCTTTGTCTCTTGGGTCAATGCCATTCTGATACCGTATTTTAAAATAGCCTGCGAACTCACGCATTTCCAATCCTATTTGGTGGCTTTTGCCTTTTATGTGGCCTACTTTTTTATGTCGGTACCTTCTTCCTTTTTACTGGAAAAGGTAGGATTTAAAAAAGGGATGATGATGGGCTTTTTTGCCATGGCTTTCGGGGCATTCCTGTTTGTGCCGGCAGCGCTGAGCCGGGCCTATCCCGTGTTTCTGACAGGTTTGTTTCTGATCGGAACCGGACTGGCTTTGCTGCAAACGGCAGCCAACCCGTATATTACCATCGTGGGGCCGATTGAAAGGGCCGCACAGCGCATCAGCATCATGGGAATCTGTAACAAAGTGGCCGGTATTCTGGCGCCGCTTATTTTTGCAGCCGTTGTGTTGAAAGTAACCGACAGCGAATTGTTTCGTACGCTCGAAAGCGGCACGCTTTCAGTTGCCGAGAAAAACCATTTGCTGGATGAGCTTATCCGCCGTGTGATTCTTCCGTATTCGGTGCTGGGAGCAATGTTGATCGCGGTGGGACTGCTGGTCCGTTTTTCACCGCTGCCCGAGTTAAATACTGAGCAATCAAACAAAGAAGAACTGGCAGAAGGTGAACACAGTAAAACCAGCATCTTCCAGTTTCCTTACCTGATTCTGGGGGCACTGGCCATTTTCTTTCACGTAGGTTCTCAAATTATTGCCATCGATACCATTATCGGTTATGCGCAAACCATGGGGCTCGATTTGCTGGAAGCCAAAGTATTCCCGTCGTACGTGCTGGGAGCTACCATGTGTGGCTATTTTATTGGGGTGATCACCATTCCCCGCTATATCAATCAGCGCAATGCTTTGCTGGTTTGTACCATCATGGGGCTGGTTCTTTCGGGAGGAGTGCTTGTGTTTAGCGGGCAAGTAAATGTGTTCGGACACCAAACCGATATTTCCATCTGGCTTTTGGCAGCGTTGGGATTACCCAATTCACTGATATTTGCCAACATTTGGCCGCTGGCCATCAAAGGACTCGGACGTTTCACAAAACTGGGTTCTTCCATTATGATCATGGGCTTGTGTGGTAATGCGCTTACACCGGTTTTGTACGGAATAATGGCCGATCATTTTAGTGTGCGTTCGGCATACATGATCCTGATACCGTGTTATATATACCTGGTTTTCTTTGCGGCTTACGGTTACCGTGTGAAGCGTTGGAAACCGGCAGTAAAAGCGCTGGCTTAATTTTTCTGAAAAATAAAAGAAAGGAATGCAATGAAGCGGATAAAAATTACAAACGGAAAACTGATTACTCCTTTTCGGATAGTTGAAAACGGAACCTTGCTGATTGAAAACAGAAAGATCGTGGGGACCGGAGAGGGTGAAATGAGTTTTCCGGGTGCGGAAGAAATAGATGCTGCCGGAAATTACGTTTCCCCGGGATTTATTGATATGCACACGCACGGCGGTGGTGGTTACGATTTTATGGATGGTACACCCGAAGCTTTTAGGGAAGCAGCCCGAACGCATGTTCGGTTCGGGACAACGGCGCTGGTGCCGACCACGCTTACCGCCGAAAAAGAAGACCTGTTGGAGCTTCTGGAGTCGTATAAGCAGGTGAAAAATGAAAATTTTGGGGGCGCTCAGTTTCTGGGGTTGCACCTCGAAGGGCCCTATTTTGCCATGAGCCAGAAAGGAGCACAGGATCCGCGTTACATCCGCAATCCGCAACGTGAAGAGTACCAGGCTTTGCTTAATCAATCGTCGGATATTATTCGTTGGAGTGCAGCTCCCGAGCTGGAAGGCGCCATGGAGTTTGGACGCGAACTAAGCAAAAAAGGTATTTTGGCTGCTATCGCTCACTCCGATGCGACTTCTGAAGTGGTGGCGGAAGCCCTGGAAAATGGCTACACCCACCTCACGCATTTTTATTCGGCGATGTCGGGTGTAACCCGTCGCAATGCTTTCCGTTATGCCGGGATTATCGAAAGCGGTTATTTGTACGATCAGTTAACCGTGGAGATCATTGCCGATGGCGTACATCTTCCGCCCAGTTTGTTGCAACTGATATATAAACAGATGGGACCCGCGCGGATTGCGCTGATAACGGATTCGATGCGGGCTGCCGGGCAGGAAGTTGACGAAAGCATACTCGGAAGTAAAAAGGACGGCCTGCCGGTACTGGTTGAAGACGGAGTGGCCAAACTTCCCGACCGTACAGCTTTTGCCGGTAGTGTAGCCACAGCCGACCGACTGGTGCGAAACATGATTCAGCTGGCTGGCGTGCCTTTGTTGCATGCCATACAGATGATAAGTTCCACACCTGCACGAATTTGCGGAGTAGAAAAGCAAAAAGGGAGCCTGACCATCGGAAAAGATGCCGATGTGGTCATTTTCGATCCGGATATTCAGGTGTTGGCAACCCTTGTAAAAGGAGATGTTATGCATAGCAAACTATAATAAATC
The DNA here is from genome assembly GCA_047971205.1 of Draconibacterium sp. Taxonomy (GTDB): domain Bacteria; phylum Bacteroidota; class Bacteroidia; order Bacteroidales; family Prolixibacteraceae; genus Draconibacterium. The sequence continues at coordinate 6,826 of JBKDZK010000109.1, read as the reverse complement.
GGTCAATAATAGAGCCGTTGCATTTTCGGGGGTGAAGTGCAGAATAGCGGCAGTTTTTACCGGAATGAAAGTTTCCGGATGGATAAGCCCTTGTCAATTATGTTGTTGTTGAAAATTTAAAACCAATGATACAAGAAACTGAATTTAAGAAAGATACTCTTTCTGTGAAGGTGTTTTCTACCCGTAAGGAGATGGGAGAAGATGCTGCCTTACAGGTAGCTCAAACAATGCGTTCTTTGCTGGCAGAGCACGAAAACATCCGAATGATTTTTGCCGCTGCGCCCTCACAAAACGAATTTCTGGAGGCATTGATTGCCCAGCCTGGTATCGACTGGCAGCGGGTGATCGCCTTTCACATGGACGAATACATTGGCTTGTCTGCTGATGCACCGCAGGGTTTTGGCAATTTTCTAAAAGAACGGATTTTTTCCAAAGTGCCGTTTCTTGAAGTACATTACCTGAATGGCCAGGCGGCCGATCCGCAACAGGAATGCATCCGGTATGCTGAACTGTTGAATCGTTTTCAGCCCGAAATTGTTTGCATGGGAATCGGCGAAAATACACACATTGCTTTCAACGATCCGCATGTGGCGCGTTTCGACGATCCTCAGGCTGTAAAGGTGGTTGATCTGGACTTACAATGCCGCCAGCAACAGGTAAACGATGGATGTTTTACTGCGATTGACGAAGTGCCTACTCACGCACTTACGCTTACCGTTCCAACACTGATGAAACCCGGCTTTGTATTTTGCATGGTCCCCGGCACCAACAAAGCACAGGCAGTTCAGAGCACGTTAACGCAAACGGTTGATCAGCATTATCCGTCAACAGCCTTGCGTCGTCACCCAAATGCCGTTTTATTTCTTGACGCTGCCAGTGCCTCGCTGCTTCAGTAAAAGCAATTTGAAATAAAATACAATCCAAAACACCGTTAATTCGTGATTGAAAGAGAGGAGTAAAGAATTTCTGACTTTGTGAGATCCTGTTCAGGTCAGGATTCTTTACTTCTGATACTTTTTGCTAAATTCACCCTGAGTATTTTTACTTAAACCAACCGATTTCTCCCGATAAAAAATGAACTTCATTTGTTTTCGGTTGAATTGTGTAACCTGTAAAATCATGAATAAAACAAAAGTATCACTGTTGGTCGTTTTGCTTCTCTTTTTTGTTTCACTTTCTGGAATTGCACAAGAGCTGCACATTACCCACGGGCCATACATTCAGGCGCTGGGCGAGAATGAAGTGACCGTTGTTTGGACAACCGACAGCAACGCAGTATCGTGGGTAGAAGTAGCCCCGGCAGGCGATAATAGTTTTTATGCCAGCGAACGTCCGAAGTACTACGAAACTTCCAACGGAAACAAGATCGTTGGAAAGCTGCACAAAATAAAGATTCCGGGCCTGGAAAAAGGTACCGAATACCGTTACCGTATTTTTTCGCAGGCCGTGTTAAGTTACGAAGGGCACCGCGTTTTGTACGGAAACATTGCCTCTTCCAATGTATATTCGAAAAAGCCCTTGCGGTTTTGTACGCTGGACGACGACAAAAAAACCATCTCTTTTCTTATGCTGAACGATATTCACAGCAGGGTGGACGATCTGAAAAATCTTTCGCAAAAAGTGAAGTACGGAACTACCGATTTGGTGTTTTTTAATGGCGACATGGTTTCTTCCATGAATGATGAAACCCAGTTTTTCAGCGGTTTTATGGATGAATCGGTAAACATGTTTGCCGGAGAAGTGCCTGTTTATTTTTGCCGGGGAAATCACGAAACAAGGGGGAAGTTCAGCGTGGCTTTTCCTGAATATTACCCCACCAATACCGGGAAACTGTATTATTCATTCCGGCAGGGGCCTGTCTTTTTTATTGTGCTCGACGGGGGAGAGGATAAACCTGATTCAGACATTGAATATTCGGGGCTGGCACAATTTGATGCGTATCGCACGGAACAGCAAAAATGGCTGGAAGAAGTTGTGCAGACCGAAGCGTTTAAAACCGCCCGGCACAAGGTGGTGCTGATACACATTCCTCCGGTGGGCTCGAGCTGGCACGGGCCGGCAGATATCCGGAATAAATTTTTGTCGGTGTTGAACGGACAGGGAATAACAGCGATGTTGTGCGGACATTTACACCGGTACGAATATCTGAAGCCGGAACCGGAAGTGCACGATTTTCCGATCATTATTAATGCACACAATACGTCGCTGGAAGTAGAGGCCGACCTGGATAACTTTACCGTTATTCAAATAAATACGGGAGGAGAAGCCTTGCAAAAACTGACTTTCTGAAAGTACACGGGAAATTTTGCTGAAATTCGTGTAGCCCGTCCGTCCCGACCAGGAACTGGTGAAGAAAGCCCTGCTTGAATTCATCGAAAACTGCCCATTCAAAAATTGTACAGTTAACGATGAATACATGAAGGCGATGGGGCTAAACCCCTGATTTCTTTATTTGGAAATTACTTTAATAAGCTTGCCTCTTGTTAGTTGCTGGTTCAGCTCCATATTGTTCAGAAGCGCCAGTTCCTTGTATTGCTCTTTCGGTACCTTGAAATAAGCAAAGGCGTCGGCCAATGTACTTGTTTTTTGTACGGTTTTTATGCGGATCCTGTCGGGTTTAACGTTCAGCTTCGATGCTTCTGTTAAGCTTGCAAAACCTTTCATGGTGGATTGGAAAGAAGGCAGGAACTGGTTGAAATCGGCATCGCTGGCAATTCCATGGAAGGTGTAAACTTTGCCATCTTTTTGAATAAAATACGAGCATAGCTTAATAACCTGTTGCTGTGCCGACTGACTTTGCGAAGCCTGCTGCGAGATAACAGCCACGGCGTTGTTCCCGTTTATTTTTACATCCTTGCTTTCAATGACTGAAAGTTTCAGGTCGCTGATGGCTTTTTGCGAAGCCGCAGCGGGAGTGGTTTCGTCCGAAAGCATGAAAATAATACCTGCTTTCTGATCGGGGGCGGCCATCTGTACCTGGGTAGGCGCATTCACCAGCTTCCATCCCGAAGGAAAGGCAAATTTAAATTTCAGTTCAGGATGATAAAATGTATTGTTCTCCACAAATCCCTGGCGCGGATCTTCTCCGTAAACAATCCCGTCAATCATGTTGAGGTAATCGTTGGTATCAACAATAAAATCCTTCCCTGGAAATTGTGCCTGCCATTCGTTACTGATTTTGTGGACAGTATTAAAGCGGTCTTGCGGGTTGGGATGGGTTGACATAAAAGTGGGGACACCAGCTTGTTGACTTTCCATACTCATCTCATCAAGAACATGAAAAAAATCGGCCATTTTATGCGAATCATAGCCAACTTTGGTGGCATATTCCACCCCTAGCCGGTCCGATTCTCGCTCGTTTTCCCGGCTAAAACTCAGGAACAGCAATTGCATGCCGGCCATGGCTTCATCGGCCAGTTCGTAGATTTCTTTGGAGGCGAGCATACCGCCCAGCAATACTGCCTGCCCAATGGTTTGGTTGGTTTGCTGTTGCGCAGAGTGGCGGGCGGTTACATGGCCCATTTCGTGCCCCAAAACACCAATCAACTCAGCCTTGCTGTTGAACTGTGCCAAAATACCCCGGGTAAAATACAGGTAGCCTCCGGGGACTGCAAACGCATTTACCACCGGAGAATCGAGAATGGTAAAATGATATTTTAAATTCGGGCGATGGGAGATCTTGCCCATTTCATTTCCTTTTTCTTCAATAAACTTTTGAATGACCGGGCTATCATAAATACCAAAAGTGGAAACCACTGAAGGGTGATACTGGGCTCCCATGGCAATTTCCTGTTCTTCTGAAACAAACATGATTTGCTTTTTCCCGGTAACCGGGTTTACCGCACACGACGGAACCAGAAAAAAAAGCGATACAATTATTAAAATAGAAAAAATCGATTTTGTTGTTTTCATATTCTGAATATTAGTTGCAGTTTCTTTGTTATACGACAATACATGTATATAAAAGGTTTTAATGTAAACCTAATGTTTATTGCTACTTTATAAACCAATGTGTAAATTTCTTCAAAATTTCAGATAATACCTATGTTATTACAAAAAATTGCATTTACGGGTTTGTTTTGGATACTGTTTTTTTTCAACGTTTTCGCACAGAATTCAGCCATTGACAAGATTGACAAAGCCGGTTTGCATGAACATTTAAGCTACCTGGCATCCGACGAACTTCAGGGGCGTTGTTTGGGAACACAGGCCAACGGACTGGAAATGGCAGCTGATTATATTGCAGAACAGGCTGAGAAAATAGGATTAAAACCCGGATTTCCGGCCTACAGCCAAAAGGTCCCCCTGTTTTCCTCGCGTCCCGATCCGGAAAGTTTTATGAAAGTAAGCAAACAAAATGGAAAGCCTTTTTTTCGGACCTCTGATTTTATTCGGCTGGACGGTCGTATGGACGAAGAAATGCTGAGCGATGCAGCGATTGTAATGGCCGGTTTTGGAGATATGGATGATGAAGCAGATGTAAGCGGGAAAGTGGTGGTAGTGGCTCAGGGCAAGGCCGAAGGTTTTCCGGAGTCTGCAAAGTTCTCATGGAATAACCGCGAAGAGCGACGTAAAATTCGTTCGCTAGGGGAAAAGAATCCGGCAGCCATTGTGTTGATTACTTGTTCGCGCGATCGTCACAATCATGCATTCAACGAAATAAAAGCTTGGAACAACCGCGAACGTTACAGCCTGGCCAACACTCCGACAAACAACGGAATTCCGGTGTTGGTAGCGTTACCCCGGCTGGCTGATAAAATTCTGGGAGGAAAAGGACAGTTTGAAAAATACCTTGTTAGTGTAGCCGCCGCCGATGAAAAGCAGGTGGTGGTGGTGGATGACAGGTATATTTCGATGGAATCAAAAGTGATAAAGAATGATATAAATGCCCGTAATATAGTTGGCTATGTGGAAGGATCTGACCCGGTTTTGAAAAACGAATGTGTGGTGTTTATGGCACATTACGATCATGTGGGAGTGGATCAGAGCGGCGATGTGTACAACGGAGCCGATGATAACGGATCGGGAACCGTGGCCATTATGGAAGTGGCGGAAGCTTTTGCCAGCCTCGATCCAAAACCCAAGCGAAGCATCGTTTTTTTATGGGTTACCAGTGAAGAGTTGGGAATGTTTGGCTCGAACTACTATACCCAGCATCCGCTGTTTCCGCTCGAAAACACGGTTACTTGTTTTAACCTCGATATGGTAGGGCGTGTGTTCGAACCCGGCGATACAATCTGGAACAAATCGCCTAAGAAAGTAAAAGATTTCGACGGTCTGTACACTTTGTCAAACAATGCATGGCCCAAACTTGCGGAGATCAACCGGCAAAAATGCGAGGAAATGGGACTGGTGCCCGATACCGCTTTGCCTGATTATTTTCTTAGGGTAAGTGATCATTACAACTTCCACAAAAACGGGGTGCCGGTGTTAAATTATGCCACCGGTTACCACGCTGATTATCATCAGGTGGGCGACGACGTGGACAAGATCAATTTCGACAAGCTAAAACGGGTGGCGGAGCTTTGCTTTTGGATGGGGCTCGACATCGCCAACCGCCAGGAAATTCACAGAAAAATCAAGGAAGAGTAATTTTATCAATTGAATGTTTACTCATCAAGCATAAATCCGAATATAAATGAAGAAACTAAATGTCGATGTTTGGTGTCTGTTTCCAATTTATGATTTGCGTATCACCGGATTTACGGCTGATTTTGCCAGGGTAAATCAAAAATAAATTTTTTGTTGACCCGGAAATCTTTTGCCAGTATTCAAGTCCTTGCAGCATATCGGTTGAAAATGTTTTACCTGACTTTATTTCTATAGCGAACGGAAATTCAGGTTGGTTGATGATGCAATCTATCTCATTACCATGATTATTTCTCCAGAAATAAAGGTTAGAGGGCATTCCTTTGTTGTACCGGCATTTAAGTAGCTCAAGGATCACCAGGTTCTCGAAAAGATTTCCACGCAAATAGTGAGTTGTAAGCTGCATCGGTTTTTCAATTTCCAGAAGAGAGCAAGCCAGCCCCGTATCATGGAAATAAAGCTTGGGCATTTTTATCAGTCGTTTGTTGAAATTTTTATGATAAGGCCGTAGGAAAAAGATTATATAACTCTGCTCTAAAACGGATAACCAACCCTTTGCCGTATTCACAGAAATTCCACAATCAGTGGCTAACGATGAAATATTTAACAGTTGCCCTATTCGTCCGGCGCACAACTTTATAAATCGTTGGAAGAGCCCAAGATCAGTTATGTTTTTTATCAGCCTCACATCTCTCTCAACATAAGTTCTGATATACGAAGGGTAAAACATTTGGGGTTCAATACCTTTATCATAAATTCTGGGAAAAGAACCTTTAAAAATGTAATCGTATTCCGAGAAATTTGCGGGTAGCTGCTTTTCTAGTTCTGTCCAGTTAAAAGGCAAAAGTTCTAAAACTGCAGCTCTGCCTGCCAGCGTTTGTGATATGTTTTCGCTAAGAAGGAAACTTTGTGATCCGGAAAGAATATACTGCCCGGGCTTATTGCTTTTATCTACAAGTGGCTGTAAATAAGAAAATAGAGACGGGACTTTCTGCACTTCATCCAATATCAACTGTGAATTGTTGGATTCCAAAAAACCACGAGGATCGTTTTGTGCCCACTCTCTTATATCCAACTCTTCAAAATTTATGTATTGGTGATTCTTAAAGTATTCTTTAACGAGGGTTGTTTTTCCTGATTGCCGAGGCCCTGTTATGGTGATAACAGGGAGTTTTTCCGAAACAATATCTATGTATTTTGATAATTGTCTGTATATCATGTGATAAAAATAGTAGTT
>JBKDZK010000108.1:0-4380 GCA_047971205.1 Draconibacterium sp. | reverse complement strand
GCGATTGTACTGCGTTTTAAAGACATTCACTACCTCGACCCGGCGCTTTCGCTGCTGATAACAGCCTATATTTTGTGGGGAGTGATGCGGCGGTTAAAAGAAACGCTCTTTGTTTTTCTCGAAGGTGTGCCGAAAAATATCGATCTGCCTACCATCGAACGGGAACTGATGGACATCGGGAATGTACAGTCGCTTCATCACACCCGCATCTGGTCGCTTGATGGCGAGCACAATGTGTTAACCACGCACTTAAAGCTGGAACAGATTTCGTCGTTCAGGCAAATATTGAAAGTGAAGGAAACGGCACGGAAAGTTTTGAAAAAGTACCACTTTGCACATTACACCATCGAAACAGAGCTGGATGAAGAAAACTGCCCCTTGCTTGAAAACGGAGGAGACAGTAAACAACATTAGAACCGGTTTTAGATTGAAATGATTGAATGGTTAGATGAGATGGAATTAATCAATATCCATCCTTTCTCGCTATTTTTTACCCGCAAGTTTGGAATACTTTTTCAAATATGCCTGGTGCATGGCCCATGCCGAGAATTTGTTGATGCTTTTGGCCCCGCCCAGAAATTCGGCTTCGATAAATGCTTTGCAGGCTTTTTCCAGCACCTCGCATACCGCAAATGCTTCGTTCAGATCGCGTCCGGCACAAACGGCACCGTGGTTGGCCATAAGTGCTGCATTGCGGCCGCGCAGGGCTTTTACCGTATTTCGTACCAGCTTGTTGGTGGAAGACAATGCATAGTCGGCTACACGAACCGAAGGGCCAACAATCTGCGCCATGTCGTCAAGCACAGGAGGCACCTCGCGGCGGGCAGCAGCGCAGGTAGAAGCATTCATCTGGTGGGTGTGAATAATGGCACTGAACCCGGGACGATCCGCATAAATTCCGGAATGCAGCCTGAATTCCGACGAGGGTTTCCCGCTGTTTTTATCGTATTCGTTGGTGCGAATGTTGATCAGTACCATGTCCTCGGGCCGGGTATCTTCGTAATATTTCCCGCTGGGCGTAACCAGCATTTCATCTTTGTTCACCCGTATGCTGATGTTGCCCCAGGTGCGCGAAACCAGCCCCAGTTCCACCAGTTTCAGCCCGGCTTTTACCAGCGCCTCCCGTTCCGTTTTATAGGTTAGTTCGCTCATTTCTATGGTACTGCTTACAGAGTGTTTTGAACCTAATTCCGTCAACTTTTAAGTTGAACCGGATTTCGTCAGAAAATGATTTTTATCTTTAGAAAAGTAAAAGTAAGCATCCGTATTGATTTGCATGAAAGATGAGCGGATTTCTTTCTGAGCGGATGGTATGGCAACGTAAAGCAAACCAACTTATGAAACATTCAAAAATATTTTACTTCTCGATAGTAGTGGCACTGGCCGGTTTTCTGTTTGGATTTGACACCGTTGTTATTTCGGGGGCCGATCAGCAGTTGCAGGATTTCTGGCAAAGTTCCGATTTGTTTCACGGGTTGGTAGTAATGTCAACCGCTTTGTGGGGAACGGTTGTCGGAGCTATTTTCGGATCGATACCCACCAACCGCCTCGGGCGAAAGCGCACCCTGATAAGCATTGGTGCCTTGTTTTTTATATCGGCCATTGGTTCGGCGTTGGCTTCCGATCCTTATGTGTTTGCCTGCCTCCGTTTTATTGGCGGCCTGGGAATCGGTATTTCAACGGTGGTGGCGCCTTCGTATGTGTCGGACATTGCTCCTCCCGCTCAACGTGGAAAACTGGTGGCTTTGTACCAGTTCAACATTGTGTTTGGCATTCTGATGGCTTACGTTTCCAACTACCTGCTGCGCGATTTGGGCGAATATGCCTGGCGCTGGATGCTGGGTGTGGAAGCCATTCCCGCATTTGTTTATTCGATGCTGGTGTTGAAAGTGCCCGAAAGTCCCCGCTGGTTGCTGGAATACCGGACCGACAAACAGACAGCGATTGAGATTCTCCGGAAGATTACGCCGGATGCGGACATTGAAAAAGAACTGGCCGAAATTGAGACCGAAAAATCAAAGGAAGTAGCCCGCGAAAATATTTACATGAAGAAATTCAGAGTGCCGCTGATGCTTGCTTTTTTTATTGCCTTTTTTAACCAGTTGTCGGGCATTAACGCTTTTCTGTATTATGCACCGCGCATTTTTGAACTGGCCGGACTGGAGAAATCGGCTTCGTTTTTAAGTTCGATCGGCATTGGTGTGATCAACCTTACTTTCACATTGATCGGTATTTCGATGATCGACAAATACGGGCGAAAAACACTGATGTACATCTGTTCTTTTGGGTATATTGTTTCGCTGTCGCTGGTGGCGTTTGCCTTTGCCTTGAAGTGGGAAGGAATGCTGGTCCCGCTGTTTTTCTTTTTGTTTATTGCGGCTCATGCGGTGGGGCAGGGCGCTGTGATCTGGGTTTTTATTTCCGAAATATTCCCGACAAAACTGAGGGCTGCGGGGCAGGCTTTTGGGGCATCGGTTCACTGGGTGTTGGCTGCTGCTATTCCGGCTTTGATCCCGTTTTTGTTTGGACAGATCGGGCCGGCTCTGGTTTATGCATTTTTTGGGCTGATGATGGTGTGGCAGCTGTTTTGGGTGATCTTCAAAATGCCCGAAACAAAAGGGCAAACACTGGAAAACCTGGCGGCAAAACTATCGAAGTAAAATTTTAATCCAGGAAATCGCCCCAGCGTTTTAACAAGTCTTTTCGGCAGCTGGCTGCAATGTTCGGATCGTTGATGGCCTGTTTTACTTCCGGGTCAAATTCCGATGCATAAATCCAGCGGTAAATACCTTCCTCCACAGGAAACTTGAAAATGCCGGTTGTAACTTCTTTTCCGTTAAACGGAAGTGTGCGGACTTCGCCAATATTTGTGGAAATAATCTTCATACGTTGATCTTAAAATTACTGCGACTGAATACTGATCGCTGATTCCTTCAACCATAATGCGAAAATGCATTAATGCGTAAATGCGAGAATAAGTTGCAAGATACAAGCTTCAAGCCGCAAGGAACAGGTGATTGGTTATTTAGTTCTTCAATATCATCAATCTATTTCAATCTAATTCAATCCTTCAGTCCCTCAATCCTTCAGCCCCTCTGTCCCTCAATCCTTCCTTCCCTGAAAACTGCGACTGCACACTGATCACTGAATCCCCGGTCTAGCCGTAAAAATGCGGGAATGCTTTAATGCGTAAATGCTTGAATAAGCTACAAGTTTCAAGCCGCAAGCCTCAAGGAACAAGTGATTGGTTATTTAGTCCTTCAATATCATCAATCTCCTAATCAATCCGCTCGATCTAATTCAATCTCATCAATCCTTCAGTCCTTCCTCTCCTGAACACTGCGACTAAGACTTACGCGATGTTCCTTTCCTTTTTGATATTCTCGTAAGCCTGGTTCACTTTCTGGAACTTTTCTTTGGCAGCATTCTGAATCTCTTCGCCCAGCGTACTTACTTTGTCGGGGTGAAATTTCATGGCCATTCTGCGGTAGGCTTTTTTCACTTCCTCGTCGTTGGCCGTTCTTTCAATTTCCAGGATTTTGTAATCCGAGTCAGTATTCGGAACAAACATGGCCTGGATCGACTCGTAGTCATTGCGTTGAATGCCCATCAGGTTGCAAATCTGATCAATGAGTTCCGATTCTCCTTTATCCACTTTTCCATCAGCCTGAGCTATTCCAAAGAGGAAATGCACCAGCTGCAAACGGGCCGAGTAGTTCATATTGGCCTGTATCTGGCGGCATACTTCGTTTACGGGTATCGTTTGCTGCAAAAGGTCGCGCAGCATTCGTATGGCTTCCTGCGCCGAGTCTTCGCCAAAGTTATGCCCCAGGAATTTCTTTACGTAGTCAAGTTCGGATTTCAATACTTTGCCGTCGGCTTTCATAACGGCCGCCACCAAAACCAGGAGGCTCATTACATAACCGCCGGTGGTGGTGCGGGAAGAGTATCCCGTTGCACCTCTTTTAATGGCTTCCTGTCCGCCGTCGAACATGGAACCCACTACAAACCCGAAAATTGCACCGATTGGTCCTCCAAAGGCCCATCCTAGGCCGCCACCAACCCACTTACCAAATTTTGCCATATTCTTTTAACTGTTTGTCAATTCTAATTATCTGCGGAAGCAACAGCTCCCGGTTGTCGTTTTTAATTTCAATGGTGGCGAGTTTTCTTTTTTCGTTGTCGCTCCATTGTTTTTGCATTCTTTCCACTACCTGTCCGCGTGAAGAACCGTCGCGTGTCATTACTCTTTTTATCCGGTCTTCATCCGGCGCAGTTACCAAAAGGGTGAAGTCCATCATTTTGTAAAAACCGCTTTCGAAAAGAATGGCTGCTTCGTGAATCACGTAGGGGACATCTTGCGAATCGGCCCATTTCATA
>JBKDZK010000107.1:0-1876 GCA_047971205.1 Draconibacterium sp. | reverse complement strand
CGATCTCAATTTTCACTTCTTTGTGCAATTTGATAACCGCTTTGTGGGTACCCACTTCTTTGATGCTGTCTTCAGGCATAGAGATCTGTTTGCGGTCGATCTCAAATCCTTTTTTGCTAAGTGCTTCCGCCAGCTGAATAGTGTTAACCGAACCAAAGATTTTTCCAGAGGTACTTGTTTTGGCACCGATGGTGATCTTTTTGGCAACAATCTGCTCAGCTAACTTGGTAGCTTCTTCTTTCAGTTTTGCTTCTTTGTGCGCACGTTGTCTGATGTTTTCAGCCAGAATTTTCTTTGCTGATTCAGTGGCAACGATTGCTTTTTTCTGAGGAATCAGGAAGTTACGACCGTAACCGTCTTTCACGCTTACAACGTCATCTTTGCTTCCTAAACGTTCCACATCTTGTAACAAAATAATTTCCATTTCAAGTCCTCCTTTTTTATTTCAACATGTCGGTTACAAACGGCAGCAATGCAATCTGACGGGCGCGTTTAACAGCCTGTCCAACTTTGCGCTGGTATTTCAATGAAGTTCCGGTGATACGACGTGGTAAAATTTTACCTTGTTCGTTCAGGAATTTTTTCAGGAATTCTGGGTCTTTGTAATCAACATATTTGATTCCGTTTTTCTTGAAACGGCAATATTTTTTCTTTTTGATTTCTACTGACGGGGGAGTCAGGTATCTGATTTCACTTTGTGCCATGGTTTAATCCTCCTTTTTTTCTGTTTTTTCTTTCTGAAGTTTTCTTCTCTTCTCGCTGTATGCTACTGCATATTTGTCGAGTTTAACGGTCATGAAACGAATAACGCGCTCATCACGACGGAAATCAGTTTCTAACTTCGTAATAAATACAGGATCGGCTTTAAACTCAAACATGTGATAAAAGCCACTGGATTTCTTTTGGATCGGGTAAGCCAATTTTTTCATGCTCCAATCTTCTTCGTGAACCATCTCACCTCCATGTTCAGTGATGATGTCCCTGAATTTTTTTACCGCTTCCTTTACCTGTGGCTCAGATAAAACGGGAGTACAAATGAAAACGGTTTCATACTGATTCAACATAATCATCTAATTTTTAAATGTTTAAAAATATTTATCCAATTTTTTGGACGTGCAAAAGTAGAAATAAATTGTTATTTCTCAAACACTTTGCGGTTTTTTCGTCGGATAATTGCAATCCAACCAATACGTTGTATTTCTCCCTGCCTTATTACTGCACATTGTAATATAAAAAAATGTACCTCTGAATTGACTGTGTGCTTCTGAACTTTTCAATTTAATGGCTGTTTGGTAGAGCGACAAACGTCAGCAAAATCAGAAATACATTGTGGAATGAGACAATTAAGAAAGACCCTTTTGAGTGCCTTCCTGGCTATAATTTCGTTCGTAACTTTTGCCCAAAACAGTAGTTTTGTAGGTGTGGTGAGCGACGAGACCAATAATCAACCCCTCGAATATGCCAATGTGGTGGTGTATTCTTCGGCAGATTCGTCCATGGTTTCGGGGGACGTAACCAACAGCGCCGGAAATTGTAAATTACCTGTCGAAACGGCCAACGCCGCAGGGAGAAGATTCGCGCTACCTGGTTCCTAATTTGTCGTTGAAAAGAACCTTTTTCGACAAGCGACTAACGGCTACGGTTCAGTGGCAAAACATCGATTTGGGAATGAATGAGTCGCATCGTCAGCGTATTTCAACCTGAAAGAACGCAAAAAATAGATACTACCATCAGTATCCAGCGGTCTTTGCGCTTCTTAGCATCTTTGCGTGAAATTGATTTGCTGTATTAAAAAGGATGATATTCATAGCTGATAACTCAGACGGATATCATCCTTTTTTTTGAGATCGAGATTTTGAACTCTGAACTTTGAACA
>JBKDZK010000106.1:0-7651 GCA_047971205.1 Draconibacterium sp. | reverse complement strand
TCGGTGCCTTTTAATTGAAGTACTCCATTTTCAATCGTTACAGTTTGTTCCCCCTCCAGTTTTTGCAGCTTGTTATTCATCTGAAACACACCATTGAGGCGAAATTGTATTTGGTCGGCACTCATGATGCCCACATCCAGTGTCGGTATTTTATGCATGTTCTAAGTTTTGTATGAATTGATTAAAAGCAGGCTCCGAATAAAGTACCTGCCTAAAAATCGCATGTATGTCTTCTGGTTTTAGCTTATCAAAATCCTTTTCCAAAGGAGTGATCAACACACCGCCCATATCCACCGATGCCGGACTGATCAAAATGTTCTTCTCCCCTTCTTCAAAATATTGCGAAGGACGGTGCAGGGCTCTTGGAAACACGACTACTTTCCATGCATTGTTTTCATAAAATGCAAGAATATTCATCATCGGTTCTTCATCCGAAGCTTCCGGTGCATCGTAAATTTTCAGGAAATCTTTTTCTACGGATTCTTTTACGGGTGATTCCAGCAAAATAAAATTGCGCAATCCGTCTTTTACCGCCCAGGCATCCGAAGTAAAAGAACGAAGCTTTATACTGTGTTGATCTTTCAGTTGTTCCAGCTCATTCTCCAGTGGCATAAATCCCCGGTTTCCGGCCTGAAAATGAAAATGATCGGGGGCCGAAGCTCCACATTTAGGGCCATTGTAAAAGAGTGTAAACCCAGGTAGCGAGGCGGCCAAATCCAGCATATCGCCCAAACGCCCTTTTATTTGCTGCGGAAGGTGTTCTTCGCCCACAATTGTAAAATGCTGCGAAAAAACCGGGAAAGGATTAACCAGCACCGAATACGCTCCAATCTTCACTCCCTGCTGCTCTTTCGGACGGTTTTTGCTGCACAGAAAACACGGGCGGGCCTCAATGGATTTGGCATCTACTTTTGCAGCTGACGACACAATGCGTTCCGGGTTAAACTGAACCTTGATCTCCACGTCATCAAAGTTGAAAGCCCGCGTGCGTACTTTCTCCAGCCCGGCAAAGTTTTTGGCAGCCAGCGGCCATCCTTCTTTTTGCGCTGTCAGCAAGCGTAATACCTGTTCAGTGTATTGCTGCATATCAGGCATTTTTACGTTGACGAGCTTTTAATTCGATGGTGCGAATACGGTCTTTATAGGTATTGTGTGCGTTCACTTTTACAATGTCGAGTGCCGCATCGGAGTTATCGTTCCAACGGCGGCACAAGTAAAGGTTCTCGTAAATCCTGCCGATCGAATAATCTCTCGAAATGGCCAATCCAACGGCATAATCTTCGCCATAACTCACATTCGGAATTTTTACGTCGCGCAAAACCGGCGTATAAAATGCACGCGGCGCTCCCAGTCCGTTTATGCGCAAAGCATTGTTTTTACCATTGTCAGGCGTCCATTCGCGGTGATCGATTATGCCGGGAGGTATTTCTTCAAGCTTGAAATTCACCAACTGGTAGGTTCCTACCACCATGGCACATTTTTCCTGTTCGAATACCTCCACTATTTTTTGCAGCGTATTCTCGTCCTTGTAAATATCATCGCTATCGAGCTGAACCGCAAACATTCCGCAACGTGCATCGTGCACGGCCAGGTTCCAGCAGCCGCCAATTCCCAAATCGTTCTGCCCGGGAATGATGAGTATGATTCTGTTGTCTTTTTCTGCAAACGAACGAATAATTTCACTTGTCTTATCCGTAGAGTGATTATCCACAATAATCAGGTTAAAGGCAAAGCTTGTTTTTTGCGCCAGAACAGATTCAATCGCATCTGCAATTGTTTTTTCCCGGTTCCGCACCGGGATCACCACCGACGCTTTTTGATCGAACGCCGAATTGTCAAATTCCAGCATGCCTGATTCAGGTGCCAGCCAGGCGCCCACGTCTTTCAAGTGTTCAGTAACCGCCTGTTCCATTTCAATTTGTACGCTCCGGTTTTTGGGGTCCACATAATCAAACAATTTCTGCCCGCTTTTTCGCAAATCGGTTTCATCAATTGTATACAGGAACTCAGGAATACGAACAAACGCCCCCTGTTGTGACATTTTCAAACGCAGGTAATACAAACCGGCGCTGTCAAAATCCATTGTCATCTTATCAATGGCCTTTCGGAGGGCATCAGCACGGTATAAAACCAGAGGTCCAAAATTAAAATCGTCGCGCAAACTGCCTTCCTGGTAGTCGATTACCGGATGTGCAGAAAGCTGTCCTTCCTTTATTTCATAATAATCGGAATATACTTTTGCAGCATTTGTAGCCTCAGCAACCGAAACCAATCTTTCAATGGCAAACTGGCCAAAAGAAAGAGATGTACTTTTGGTAAGCAATACGGCATAGTCAGCATCGGTAAGCGTTTCTTTTAACGCTTTCACCCAAGAGGTACTACCAAAGCTCTCATACGAAAACGGCCTTGCTTTACCACCTGCTTTTGTTGCTGTTTCTTCGGGAAGGTAAATATTTTGAATGACTGCATTTGTCTGCAATTCGCTGATTAGCCCTGCCGCGCTCTCGTAGTTATGGATGGGCAGATAACAATTTATTCGGATCATGTTTATTTCTGATTTTGGAATTTTCTATTGCCTTCGTTTATCTCTCGGCAAATTTAAAAGAAACTTTCAAGCTCTCCGCAATTCGGAGCGTTTAAGCAGTACTGTTCAAGCTTTTATATAAAACATAAAGTTTCACAATTACTGTATCTTCTTATATTAATTTCAGAGGGTTAACACAAAACAAATAAGCCGGTTACACTAAAATGCATTGAAACAGGTATGATTGCATTTACCGGTTCACAAAAAAACACACCCCTATCGGATGAATTTCGACAGCGAGAAATCAAGGATATATATTACTAGTAACAAGCGCCTTATACAAAAACAATATTATGCAACTCTCCCTAATTCTGTTTTACAACAGGTAGGTATTGGTAGGGAATAATACCCAACCCTCTTATTTTAGGTCCTATTAACAGAACTAACTGGCAACTGAAACGCTGACGAGCCTGGTCAGTTATTAGGCGTTTCGAAGAATAGTTAATTATTTTTTACAAACTAAACCATTATTTCGTATGGAAAAAAACGTTTCTGTTTTGCTTTTCCAACATTTGGGAAAGTGGAAAAAGCTAAGATGTATTGCCATGATTTTACTGGCAAGTCTAATGACAATCGCAGCAAACTCTTATGCGATTGACGATCCTACCAGTTCTAAAACCTCTTTACCATCCGATGGATTGCAACAAAAAACAATCACGGGTAAAGTTATTGACGATACCGGCGCTCCTCTACCTGGTGTTTCGGTTGTTGTAAAAGGTACCACTGTAGGTATCATAACCAACGTAGATGGAAACTACTCGCTTGAGATTCCGTCGAATGCAGAAACACTTGTTTTCTCGTTTGTTGGAATGAAACAACAGGAAATTCAAATTGAGAACAATACCATCATTAATGTAACGCTGGAAACCAAAGCCATTGGACTGGACGAAGTCATTGCTGTAGGTTATGCTACGCAAAAGAAAGCCAATGTTGTAGGTTCAGTTGCCTCTGTAAGTGGTGAAAAAATTGAATCCATTCCGGCAGCTGACGTTACCAATACGCTGTCGGGTCGCTTATCTGGTGTAACAGGTATTCAGGCAACAGGTGAACCCGGCCAAAGTGATGCCCGCATATTGGTACGCGGTAGATCAACATTAGGTGATCCCGACGACGCGACCATAGATGAAGCCCTGTCTGCTCCCCTAGTGGTAGTTGATGGTATACCGGGCCGCTCTTTAAGCGACATTGACCCGGTGGACATCGAAAGCGTTTCGGTATTGAAGGATGCTTCTGCGGCAATTTACGGAGCCTCTGCAGCAAACGGTGTTATTTTGGTGACCACCAAAAAGGGCCAATCCGGAAAACCTAGAATGAACTACCAGTTTTACCAAGGTTTTATGACACCGACTATTCTGCCTAAAGTAACCAATGCAGGTGATTACGTTACGATGTTAAGTGAATACCAGGACTATGAGGGAAAACCCAGAACTTATTCTGACGAAGACATCGCATTATTCTACAGTGGAAGAGACCCTTGGGTACATCCCAACAGTGACTGGGTTGATGATCTTGTAGCCAAATGGACTACTACCAGCAAACACAATTTTAGTATAGATGGTGGTTCCAACGGTATGCGTTACTATGTTTCTCTGGGATATAAAAAAGAAGAAGCTATCTACAAGCAAGAATCAACCAATTATAAACAATACAATATCCGGGCAAAACTGGATGTCCCTATCACTGACTGGTTGAGTACTTCTGTTGATTATGCCGGGTTCCTAAACAATAAGCTATATCCGACTAAAGGAGCAGGTGCCATTTACGGACAATCTACCCGTTTACTACCTACCCGTTGGTCGTTCTGGCCCAACGGATTACCAGGCCCAGACATTGAGTACGGTGACAACCCCGTTGTAACATCCACGTTTGAAGGAGGTTACGATGATCAAAAAAACTACATTAACCAATTCACGTTCAAAGCAACCATCACTCCTCCGATGATAAAAGGCCTAAGCCTCAGTGGGTACTACACTTATGACGTTGCCAACTGGTTCAGAAAAAGATTCCGCAAACCATGGACACTGTACACTGAGAACTGGGAATCAGCCCAATACGATTCAGAAGGTTATGTAATTGATATGGATCTTACTCCAGCTCTTCGAGGTTATTCCGCCCCGGAACTTGTTGAAGATTATGATCGAAAAATCCGCAAACTGGCCAACGTAAATTTCAATTACTCGCGTGAATTCGGAGATCATTCTATCAATATCTTTGGAGCATACGAACAAATCGATCAGTCTCAAAATAATTTTGGTGCATTCCGCAAATATTATATTTCGGATGTAGTGCAAACCATTGATGCTGGGGCCAATTTAGATAAGGACAACTGGGGTTCTATGTGGATCTATGCACGCAAATCGATAATCGGTCGTGCAAATTATAGCTACGCAGGTAAATACCTGGCAGAAGCGTTGTTTCGCCGCGATGGGTCTTTGAAATTTCCGCCAGATAGCCGTTGGGGTAACTTCCCCGGATTTATGGTAGGATGGCGTGCCTCGGAAGAAAATTTTTGGAAAGAAAATTTATCTGTAATCAATTACTTTAAACTAAGAGCATCATATGGTAAGATGGGTATGGACCCGGGGGATCCGTTCCAGTATATGAACAAATACATCTTGGGAACAGGGTTAACAATGGGTTCTGACAAGGTAGTAGAAACAGTTGTACAACAGGATGGTGTTGCAAACCCCAACATTACATGGGAAAAGCAAACCACTTACAACCTTGGCTTTGAGTCTCAGATTATGAATAATCTATTCTCGCTGAATGCTGATTTCTTTTACAGTAAACGTACCGACATTTTAGCTCCGAGAGATGCTTCCGTTCCCGGGTTTACAGGTCTGGCATTACCTGACGAAAACATTGCGGAGGTTGACAACCGTGGATTTGAAATTGAAGCAGGATACCACAAGAGCATCACTAATGACCTGAGAATTGATGTCAGCGGCAACATCAGCTACAACCACAACGAGGTGGTATTTATGGATGAACCCGAAAGAGCCGAGAAATGGCAGCAGCGTACCGGCCATCCTTATGGAGCCTGGCTAATGTACGATGCCATTGGCATTTTTGCTGATGAAGCTGCAGTGGAGGCATATCCTCATTGGGATGGGGCACGACCTGGTGACGTGATCTTCCGCGACGTAGATGGTGACAAAGCGATTACAAGTGATGACAAGATTCTGGTAGACCGAACAGATGCACCGGAATTAATCTATGGTTTATCTCTTGATATTAGCTATAAGAACTGGAATTTAACAGCATTGGCTCAGGGTCAAGGTACTTATTACCGAATGAATATTTCAGACGGCCGGAGTGGTGAAGCAGGAAACTATTTCCAATGGAGCTTTGACAACCGCTGGACTCATGAAAATACTCATACAGACGTGGCAAGAGCCTACAACCGCGATGACCTTTATTGGTCGTTCGACCGTAACATGAGTACCTACCATTTGGACAATATGGCATATTGCCGGTTGAAAAACCTGGTTGTTACCTATACTATTCCGGATGAAATATTTGGAAAATATGGTATTTCAAGAGCACAGGTATATTTTGCTGGAAACAATCTATTTCTGATCTACTCAGCTCAGAAAAATTTCGATCCGGAAATTGGTGCACCTATGAACTATCCTGCGGTTAAAACACTGGCACTTGGGGTGAAAGTTACGTTTTAGTGAATCAATGAATTTTGAAAAAAGACGAATATGAAAAAAATATTAGGATATTCAATATTGTTGTTATCACTTATCTGGGTAACAACATCCTGCGACGATATTCTCGATCAAAAAGCAGTGGATGCTTTTAATGAAGAATCTGTATTTAACGATATAAATCTGACCAAAGCATACCTGGGAAGATGTTACGACTTTATTGGTGTTGACAACAATATGCTTCTGGGACTACGCGAAGACATACTTTCCGGAGCTACCGACGAATGCCTGTGTATTCACCGCCCCGGAGGTTACCCGTTTGTTAAAGGAAATATGAGTCCTGATGAGTTGGGACACTTTGGGAACTGGCGTTTCAACTGGATCTCCTGGAGTTTATACAGTAACATAAAAAACGTGAACGTATTTCTGGCAAATGTTGACAACGTACCAACAGAGACTCAAAGCCAAAAGGATGAATTGGCGGTAATGACTGCCGAGGCCTATTTCATCCGTGCTTTCGACTATGTAAACCTAATGCGTTCGTATGGCGGACTTGTTTTAATTGATAAGCCTTTTAACCTGGACGACGACTTTCTTTCAATTACCAGATCTACCCTGGATCAAACGCTGGATTTTATTTTGACTGATCTGGACAAAGCGATTGCTGGTCTGCCAACAAAAGATGTAATGGATCAGGGACGTGCAACAAAAGGTGCTGCCGCTGCATTAAAATCCCGCTTATTAAGTTGGAGCACCGGCACTCTTATGCATGGTGGTTATTCTAATGATCCGCTGGTGTCATTTCAATCTCACAGCCGAACTTCTTTACTGGAATCGGCAAAAACCATTGCAAAGGAAATCATGGACGGAGATTATGGAGATTATTCGCTTGCCACTGTTAATGGACTCAACGACCCTCCATCTCCGATGACTGAAGTCGATATAGACGCCTATGCTGAAAATTTCTTCAACATATTCACACAAAAAGGTGAATGGAACGACGAAGCCATTTGGGGTGTACAACACCTACAGGCAGTGGGCAACAGAACAACCCAAAACAGATGGTGGGGCCCAAACGGATACCATAACTGGGGAAACAACGGCCCGAACGAACCTGTTGTTCGTAAATTTGAAATGGCAGATGGTGCTTCTTTTGAATGGGCTAAATACAACCCGGGAGATAATATTTACAGGGTTGCAACCGCTGCTCAAAAAGCCGAAGATCCGGAAAGAAATCCATACGTTGGACGTGAGCCTCGTTTCTATGCATCCATTTTATTTGACGGTGCTAAATGGATTGAACGACCAACCGATGGAGCTGCTTTAGACCCGGACGGACGTATGCAAACCAGTTATCAGTTCAAAACAAACGCTGACGGATACATTGGCCTTGGCCAGGAGGCGTTCTCTCAAA
>JBKDZK010000105.1:0-3893 GCA_047971205.1 Draconibacterium sp. | reverse complement strand
CCTTAGGCTTCCTTCAGATTCCACCTCGCAATGGACACCCTTGCCTTCTGCTTGCGATTCCCGTCAACTGGCTCGCTCGGGACTTGAACCCTATAAGTATATGGTATGCATGGCACACAATAAAAATCCCGAAGAGTTTTCTCCGGGATATCATCAATTTTTTATTCAATGCAAACTCCTATTTTTTTAGCTACATCCTCCTGTAGCTTTTTTCACCTCTTTGGTAACCGGCTTACTCAGACTTTCGAAAGCCATTTGCAGTTCGGAGAGTTTTCTGGCCGCTCCGGAGCGAAACAGGTACTCTTCGTAAACTGCTTTTCCGGCACCCGGGGCAGGTTCCTGCGCGTTCAGAATAATTCTCTGGAAGTCGTCGGCTGTTTCGCGCAAAATCAGGTTGTTTGATTTACCCACAAAACGAGCGGTCAAACACGCTTCCTTGTGTAAGGTAGCATCATTCGAGTAGAAAATATTTGTCTTGTGTTTTTGCTTAAAATAATCTTCATACTTCCGCTCAAGAAACTCATCTAACGGGATATTAATGGCCAACGGTAAGTGCCCTTTATCAAATTCTTCTTTCGGTCGAACATCAATTAAATTGACCTTGTAATAATTATTCACCAGTTGGTCGGCCAGTTTATCAGCCGAAATTTCTTTAAACACACACTTTCCCTGCTCTTTTTTATCGGCTACCATTTTTTGGATTTTCTCGTTCCGCGACGGGAAAATAACGACAAGCAAAATAAACATAAAGGGAACCACTGATACAAAATATGTGCGGTTCAAGGTTTGGCGACTAAACTTCATCTGCTTATTGCGTACACGATATTCTACCCAGGTAGTTCCGTAAAAAGCAAGAATAGCAACAGCCGTTAGAATAAAAGCCCATGCCACAGGCGACACGCCAAAGAAAACATCGATGCGAACAGGTCCCATGGCTTTTGCCAGGTACAGGGGTTCGAGTACCGGATAAAATTCGGTAAAAGCCAGGATTCCGATCAAGCCTCCGAAAATAAATGCCCAGCCATCGAGTTTCCCGATCGATGCTGCACAAACACTTGTCCCGGGGCAAAAACCGCCGATTATAAATCCGGCACCCATAACTGCACCGCCCACAAGTGCAGCCCACAGGAAAGTAGGGTTGACATAAATTAAATTTATATCGAGCAAACCAAAATGTGCCAGTATTACAACACCTGTCATTGCTGTTACGCCGGCCGTAAAGAACACACGCAACACAGTAAAATCGTAGCCATAGAACAACCCTACCAACTTTTTGGTACTGGAAAAACCAGCCTGTTCGAGTATGTACCCAAAAGCAATACCGATAAACAGCGCTACTACAAGATTAAATTCGTTGCCAATTATATCCGGAACTAATGGTGCCATTTTATTATTCTTTTTGTCAAGTTGTAAAAATCCATAATCATCTCAGCCACAAACGCCTGAAGAAAAAAGCTAGCATATAAGCCATTCCGAAAATGGCCATCATGGTAATAATTCCGCCAAACGACATTACTGCCATTCCGCTGAGAGCCGATCCGCTGGTACATCCACGCCCCAATTGCGAGCCCAGTCCAAACAAAGCACCGCCAACAATGGCAGCCACCACACGCAGGGTATTGGTAGCTCTCGGGCCTTTTTCGAGTTTCCAGCCAATCCGGTCGGAAAATACCCCGGAAAAGAAAGCGCCAATAAAAACCCCCAACACTTCGAACACCAGCCACGAACGCAAAGGGCCTTCGGGATGTTCGTCCGCATATTCTTTATAGAATTGCGTATTTTCAGCATGTTGGGGAGCCACGCTTGTTACCCCTTCAATCACAACGCTTTTCATAGCCCCGCTTGCCCCCAGCCCGCGTCCGGTAATGTATATGGTAGCCAGCAGCGTCAATCCCAAAAGAAAACCGGCCAGGTAAGGATTCATATATATTCTTGATCTCATTTTTCTTTATTTAAAGTGGTTTCGAACTTGTCCCGTTACTTTTTCCTGTTCTTCTGATTTTCGTTCTCCGCCGGTTCATCTTCGTCTTCCGTTTCTTCGTAGCCCGTAATCATGGCTTTTAAGTTCGAAGTATAGGTATGCCCGGTTGTGGTCATGTAGACGTGTACAATTACGAAGGCAACCAACAAAAAGGCACCAAAAGAATGCCAGTTGGCGATACTTCCCAGGTTAATATCGCGAATCACTATTTCGTTGTTGGCATTAACGGTTTTATGGTACATGTACAACAAACCTGAAATGACCATCATGGGAACCAAAATAAGTTTAAATCCCAAATACGTAAAGGCCTGAAGCGGATTCAATTTGCTGATCTGCGTCTTTTTTGTGGGGTGAGGTTCATGTTTAAAAATTCCGCTGGTATAATATTTAATCTGCGCCGATAACTTACTTATGTTCGGAATATAGTGTTTCCACTCGCCGGTTGTGGCATGCCAGAAAATGGCAAAAGCAATTAATACCAGGAAAGCATAAGAGGCCACCCGGTGAAAGTACACGGCCTTTTCGTACCCAAACAAATGAATGGAATCGTGAACTTCGAAACCGGTTACTGCCAGAAACAGGATCAGTGCAGCCTGCGTCCAGTGCCAGAAACGGTTAAACCTTTGATAAATATATACTTTAGGCATTTGCGTTTATTTTTGATTGTGATTATCGTAGTCTATTATCTCGGTTTCGTATTCTTTATGGCTGATCGAATAAAAAATCCGCATGGCTGCATGAACGATCACACCCCCGAGCGAAAGAATAATCAGCCAGCGGCCCATCTCATCAAGGAACGGGTTATGGTCGCGGCCGGGCATATAAAAACCGGTTAATTCTGCGAGCCTTCCATCGTTCCGGGTATGACATTCGGCACAGGAAACCGATTGTTCTTTGGGTGCAACCATGTGGTTCAGTGGCCAGTACATTTCTGTTTTCACGAAACCATAATCCCCACTGTAGGGAAAGCCAAGCCGGCTCATTCCGGCAGCAGACGCCTGATCCCAGTCAAAATCCTTCCAGTATGCACTGTCTCCCTTTTCAGCCGCATATAGTTTGGGTTGGATTAAAATCTTGTATTTCTTGTCGTAAATCTGATCTCCGATATGAACTTTCACCGGGATAATTTTCGAATTCGGATCGTCGTGTGTCCCAAAAAGCGTGTTCATTTGCACCGGGATTTCACTGATTGTATCGCCCATCATATAATGATCGGCGGTACCGTTAAACCAGGCATAATCGGGTTGTACATTTCGGGCCCATTTAAACGAACCTTTAATCGACATGTAGGTGTGATTCCCCAGCGAGTCCTCTTCCATGTAGGGTTCTCCGTCTTTCAGCCTACCTGCTTCCGACCAGTTCCATTCCATTTTGGTGGCATTCTCTTTGGCATAGGTCGGAATATGGCACGTTTGACACGCTACTTTTGCAGTGTGCCTGTTTAATATTTGATTGAAGTGCGGCATGTTCGAATGACAATCTTCACAATTCAGGCGATTAACATTCTCCGACGACACCGAATAAAGCTTGCCCTTCATTACATGGTTTTCAGCAGTATGGCAATCAACGCAGCTCATGTTCAAACCATTCACCGCCATGTGCACATCCACATCGCGCGAACAGGCTGTTTGCGCGGCTTCCAAATCGCCATGCTTTACGTTGTTTCCGCCACCGCTGTAGAAATGGCAAGCACCACAATTGTTTTTGGTAGGTTGTCCCACACTTTGTGCGACCATGGTCAGATTCACTTTACGGTCGGGATAGCCGGCCATGGAAGCTCCTTTCTGATATTCTTCCGAATTATCATGACACACCATGCAGTCCACATTCCGGGCGTTTTTAAAATCAAAATGGTCATTACTCATCCCAAAACCAATGTGGCATTTGGCACAGGCCTGCTCGTTGGTCTGCG
>JBKDZK010000104.1:0-2578 GCA_047971205.1 Draconibacterium sp. | reverse complement strand
ATTAAAGCAATTTTGTTCATTTTTGAAATAATTTTGACGTGATGCGAAATTAAAAAAAACATCTATTTTTATGGAGAAATAAGGGACTTAATTACCTTTGTTCGTACTTAGTATCTGAAATAACAAGGCATATGAGCGAAACAATCCAAGCAGAGGAACAATTCACGATAGAGAGTATTCCTGAGCCTGAGAACATTGAGGAGGTGATCTATTCATTAATGGTAAATCCAAATTTGTCGACCATTAATTACTTTAATGATTTCAGTGAGCACAATATTTCTCCCGATGCAATTGGGGATAGCGATACAGATGAGACGGGCTTGTTTGATCTGGATAACAATGGCACCAAAATGGCGATGAGCACCCAGGCTTTTCATCATCATTTGGAGAGCGATCCGCAAAAGGCCACTGAAATTCTTATTTCACGGGCGGTTCGGAACATGTTGTGCTACGGGGCTACTCCAAGTGTAGTTAGTGCCTTTTTGTATCACATCGATTTTGCCGACCCCAATGGATATTTGCTTGCTTCGGGAGCCAAGAAAGGCCTGGAAAATGCCGCACAAAAATTTAACCTGAAAGTATCTGACCGTAAAATTCGTTTTGATCATTTCTCGAAACATGGTCCGGTTCCGCCAACCATCATCGTTAGTATGCTTTCGCAGGTGAATCCGGGGGCATCGCTAACAACGCATTCGTTTAAAAATAAGGGAAATCATATTTTTATGATCGGCAGAATGGTGGATGATGTCAATTCTTCGGAATACCTGGAATTTTACCACGGTATCTCGGAATCGCCACTGCCAGCTTTCAGTATTGAAGACGAGCTGAAGATTCAGCAGTGTTTAAAGAAACTGCAAGAAGAAGCTTTGATTGAAAGTGCCAGTCCGATCGGAAAAGGTGGGTTGTTTTTCACTTTGCTGCGTGCGGCCATTCCCAACGAGTTGGGTTTTGATATAACCACGAGTGCCGAAACCCGTATCGATTCGTTTTTGTTTGGCGAAACGATGGGGCGTATTTTGGTGGGCGTAAACCCGGACAATGAAGGGAAGTTTGTGGATGCCATGAGCGAAATGAACGTTCCTTTCTTTACACTGGGACACGTTACCAAAGGAGAAATCAGAATCGACGACGAGTCGTTAGGCTTTATTGATAAAATGAGCGCCGGAGTTTAATGGCTCTTCCGTATAAACAATCACAGCAATCGAAAAGAGGGCAGGTCGAGGAGATGTTTGACAATATCTCGCCGAAATATGACCTGTTAAATCATCTGCTTTCGGTGAACATCGATAAGTTGTGGCGCAAGCGTACCATCAAAAAACTGAAAGCTTATCATCCCGGCCGTATTTTGGATGTAGCCACCGGTACCGGCGATTTTGCCGTTGCCGCCACAAAACTGGGACAGGTAAAAGTAGTGGGAGTCGACATTTCGGAGGGGATGCTGAATGTTGCCCGCGAGAAAATCAGTAAAAAACAACTGAGCGAAAAAATAGAGGTACAGAAGGCAGACTCTGAAAACCTGCCGTTTGGCGACGACGAATTTGATGCCGCCATTGTTGGCTTTGGAGTTCGCAACTTCGAAAACCTGGAAAAAGGACTGGCCGAAATTTGCCGGGTAATAAAACCGGGCGGAACTTTTTTTGTACTGGAGTTTTCAAAACCCCAAAAAACACCATTCAGGCAGATTTACCAGTTCTACTTTAAATACATTCTTCCGGCAATCGGCCGGATGGTTTCGAAAGATAAAAGCGCCTATACTTATTTACCCGAATCGGTGAATGAATTTCCGGATGGCGATGATTTTTTAGCTATCCTGAAAAAGGTGGGCTTTACGGATAACCGGTGCTTTCGGCAAACTTTTGGGATTGCTTCGGTTTATGAAGCACATAAACCTAAAAATTAGCGGAATAACAAAAAAGAATACAATATTTGCGCTTTTTAGCGTTTGAGAAGATAAGCAATTGCCAATTACAGTGAAGAAAATTATTCTGTTCATACTTTTAATCGTTGCGGGCGGATATGTCATCGCCCAAAAACAAAAGATCAATTATCTGACGACCTTTGATGATAAGTTGATCCACTTTGGTTTTACGATTGGTGTGAATACGCTTGATTTTAATATCGTTAACTATAATCCAATTGGAGAAAACCCTGACTTTATAGCCTATCCGGTTGACGGAATACATGCTAATACAAATATTCGTTCAGATGTTGCCACACTGATCCCGGGATTTACCGTTGGAATAATTTCAAGTTTGCGTTTGTCCGAAGATTTTAACCTGCGCTTTTTGCCGGGGCTTTCGTTTGGCGAGCGGCAAATAACCTATAATGTACCGGTACTTGATATCAACAATTACACGCAGGGAGCAGAATATTATTCCATAAAATCTACTTTTCTGGATTTCCCCTTGCTCCTGAAATACAAAGCGCGAAGAATTAACAACGATCGTCCTTATGTGATATTTGGAGGTGCATACCGGCAGGATATTTCAAAAACAGCCCAGGAAGACCTGGTTAAGTTAAAAGGCGGCGGGTTTTATGCCGAAGTTGGCGGCGGCTGGGATCATTATTTTCCGTTCTT
>JBKDZK010000103.1:0-3740 GCA_047971205.1 Draconibacterium sp. | reverse complement strand
TCTTAAGGCTTTGTAGTGGTTTTGTACGAGAGTGTGGGTTTAATAGACGGAAGCTCGGGCATCAACGAGTGGTTGCAGGAATTACCCGACCCGGTGGACAAAATCAGTTGGGACAACTTTGCTGCGGTTCCGGTAAAATGGGCCGGGGAAAACGGACTTCAGAACGAGTCAGTGATCACTATTAATGGTGTTGAGTTGCCGGTGTTTATTCAGCCCGGACAAGCGGCTGGAACCATTTCGGTGGCGCTCGGTTACGGTCGTGAGGTGGCTGGTAAAGTGGGCGACGGAGTGGGGATAAACATGTACCCCTTTGTGTCGGTTGAGAACGGAGCCAGGAAATTCTGGGTAGCAGGTGCCGATGTGCAGACAACGGGTAAAACTTTTGAACTGGCACTTTCGCAAACGCATCATTCGATGGAAGGCAGGCCAATTGTCCGCGAAACCAATTTCAGCGAGTGGCAAATCGATCCGCGATCGGGCAACGAGTTAAAAGAAGAACACGAAAAACACGATGTAAGTTTATACCCGGCTCCCGAATTCAAAGGGCACCATTGGGGAATGGCAGTGGATCTGTCGTCGTGTATCGGTTGCAGCAACTGTGCGATTTCGTGTCAGGCAGAGAACAATGTACAGGTGATCGGGAAAGAAGAGGTGCGCAACCGCCGTATCATGCACTGGATCCGGATTGACCGTTACTTCTCGAATAACCCCGAGAACCCGGAAGTTTACCACCAGCCGGTAATGTGCCAGCATTGCGACAATGCGCCGTGTGAAAATGTTTGCCCGGTTTCGGCCACTCCGCACAGCGACGAAGGTCTCAACCAAATGGCCTACAACCGTTGCGTGGGAACCAAATACTGTGTGAACAACTGTCCGTACAAAGTGCGTCGTTTTAACTGGTTTGAATACGTGAAAAACGATGCCTTCGATTTTAATTCGAACAGTGAGTTGGGCCGAATGGTATTGAACCCGGATGTAACGGTTCGCTCGCGCGGGGTCGTGGAGAAGTGTTCGTTCTGTGTGCAGCGTATCCAGGAAAAGAAAACCGCAGCCCGCGTTGCCGGAAGAAAAGTCGAAGACGGAGAAATTCAACTAGCCTGTGTTCAGTCGTGCCCGGCAGATGCACTGGTATTTGGCGACCTGAATGATCCGAACAGCAAAATTTCGAAATACTTCAAAAACGAACGGAACTACCATCTGCTGGAAGAGTTGCATACTTTGCCATCAGTAGGATATTTAACCAAAGTAAGGAACAAAAAAGCATAATAACTTATGTATAATTCGAAGGTAAGAGGAAAACTGATCGAGGGCGATAAAAGCCTCGGGCAAATCTCGCAGGAGATCCTTGCCCCGATTCACAGAAAGAAGCCGCCACTCTGGTGGTATGCCGCCTTGCTGGTCAGCCTGAGTATGTTTGGTTTTGGACTGTATGCCAAATACGTTACGATTTCCACGGGGATTGGTACCTGGGGGGTGAATAATTCCATTGCCTGGGGATGGGCCATCATCAACTTTGTGTGGTGGATCGGTATCGGACATGCCGGAACGGCGTTCTCGATTTTCCTGCTGATCCTGCGCCAGAAGTGGAGAACAGCCATTAACCGCGCTGCCGAAGCAATGACCGTAGTCGCTGTGTTTTGTGCGAGTTTATTTCCGCTGTTACACATGGGACGGCCCTGGTTGTTTTTCTGGATCTTTCCTTACCCGAATACACGTGGCCCTTTGTGGGTGAACTTTAACTCACCGCTTTTCTGGGACTTTGTGGCCATTTCGGCTTACCTTCTTATCTCAGCCAGTTTCTGGTACTTCGGAATGGTGCCTGACTTTGCCACCATTCGCGACACCGCCAAATCGAAGGTCAAAAAAGCTGTTTACGGTTTCTTTTCTTTTGGCTGGACAGGCTCGAGCAAAGAGTGGCTGCGTTTCGAAGGACTGAGTTTTGTGCTGGGTGGTATCGCCGCGGTACTGGTGGTTTCGGTTCACTCGATCGTTTCTACCGACTTTGCGGTTTCCGTAAAACCCGGCTGGCATACAACCATCTTCCCGCCTTATTTTGTGGTGGGAGCTATTTTCTCAGGCTTTGCAATGGTGCTGACACTGGTAATTACCATGCGCGGCCTCTATAAAATGAACGATTTTATCACCGACTCACACGTTGATGCCGTGTGCCGTATCCTGATCTTTATTTCGCTGATCATGGGAACGGCTTATGTTACCGAGGTATTTATGGCCTGGTATTCTGCCAACGATTATGAGTTTTCGCTCTTTTTCAAAAACCGGTTATTCGGGGAATATGCTTTCCAGTTCTGGGCTATGTTTATTGCCAATGCGGTTATTCCGCAGTTGTTCTGGTTCAAGGCTGTTCGCCGCCGGATGTGGGTCGTGTTTGTCATTTCAATTATCATCAACATTGGTATGTGGTTCGAGCGTTTTAACATTGTGGTTACTTCGCTAAGCCGCGATTACCTGCCTTCTGCCTGGGCGTCGTATTCGCCTACCTGGGTGGAGATCGCCTTTTTCACCGGAACGATCGGTATGTTTATTACCGGGGTGTTGCTGTTCTTCCGCTATATCCCGATGATCGCTATTTCGGAACTGAAATCGGTGGCTAAATTTGATAAACCCAACAACGGACAACTAAAATCTACCGGCCATGAGTAAGAAGTATATTCTGGGAGTTTTTAACGATGAAGCAACTTTGGTGGATGCTTTCGAAAAAATCAAAGCCAAAGGAATTTTACCGACTGAAGTGTATACTCCTTATCCGATTCATGAAATTCTGGAAGGAATGGGAAAGAAAACCCGGATCACACATGCGGCTTTCTTTTACGGTTTGTTTGCCGCTGTCGGGATTTTAAGTTTCCTGACTTACGCAGCCGTGATCGACTGGCCGCTTCATTACGGCGGAAAGCCTTTTAATGCCTTTCCATCGTTTATTGTGGTAACCATTGTGGCTACCATCCTTTCGATCACCTTGCTTACACTGTTTACTTTTTCCGCCCGGGCAAAGATATTTCCGGGGAAAAAGGCCGAGATTTTTCATGAGCGCGCCACCGACGACAAGTTTGTAATCGTTCTCGATACTGAAAACCTGGGCGACAACGCTAAGGCAGTAGAGGAAATTATCAGGGAACACGGAGAAGTAGAGTAATGCAAAGATAAGTATGGAGACAAGGAGATATGAGTATTGAGACTAAATCAGATACAATGAATTTCATCAAAAAAACAAGGTTTACTTTTGCCTTTCGCCTTTTGCCTTTTGCCTTTTTACTTTTTGCCTTCACCTCGTGCGATTACGACCGCCGGGCTACGGGCTGGCAGTATTTCGACGATATGGTGGAATCATCGGCCTACGAAAGCTACACGCCTAATCCGAATTTTAAGGACGGGAAAACCATGCAGCCACCGGTGGCCGGGACCATTCCCCGCGGGATGATGCCTTATCCTTATCAGAAAACGGATGAAGACCGTGCGCTGGCAGCCCAGACACTGGTAAGCGAAGTTCCGCTGACGGAAGACAACCTGACACGTGGTAAAAAGCAGTACGACATATATTGTGCACAATGTCACGGCGAAAAGGGCGATGGACAGGGGCAGTTATTTGTACGAAAAAAGTACACCTATCCGCCGGCCAGTTTGCTCAGCGAAAAGATGAGGGCCAACCCGGAGGCAGATATTTACCACGTAATTACCGTGGGGTATGGAATTATGGCAGAACACGGTTCGATGCTTTCGCCCGA
>JBKDZK010000102.1:0-4313 GCA_047971205.1 Draconibacterium sp. | reverse complement strand
AAAGTGCGCCAAGGTTTACGCAAAGAACGCAAAAACAGATAGCGAGGACTCTGCGACCTTTGCGCTTCTTTGACTCTTTGCGTGAAACCGGCTTTACCTGTTTCTTTGATACCCTCTCCCTTCACTGTACTTTTTGTTTTCGGCGCTGGGCGATACTCCCGGTTCGTGCAGCAGCTACGCATACCGCGGCTTGATTTGCCGTTTGTTTGGCTTTTCGTCGGTCTCCGACAAGCAGGGGCACTACCGCATGGTAACCTGTAAAACGCTGAAAGAAACACCCGCTTTTGGCCGGCTAACACCCAAAGTACTTGAAAAGGCCCCGGTGTTTTCGGCGTATTACATGCAACTGGTGGCCATCGATTTTGTACTGGCCAACGAACAACTTCAAATCAACAAAGCCATAAAACGGGCACTGGAGCTGGTAAGCACCTATTACCTCTACCGCCGCCCGGGCAAGCGGGCCTAACCCAGGCTTGCTGGTGTTTGATTTGTGTGCAAATTCCGGGAATTTACCTTACTGCATGTCGGGAACTTCGAAAATGGAACCGATGCGCGGAAACTCTACCTTTTGGTAGTACCCATCCACATCTGACATTACATAAACCGTTTGCCCGGGATAATCAGCGTACAAACATTCCATTAGTTTTTTCCCGGTCTCTTTTCCTCTGAAAGCCGGCTTTACCAGCAAATCGCAGACATATATGTAAAATCCGCAATCGTTCAAAGAGCGGGAATATCCGCATGAAGTATCGCCCTCGCAGGCCACATAGGTAACGGAAGATTCCAGGGCCGCCTTGTATTTTTCGGCCATGCTTTCATCTGCATAATCCCAGCCTTCTTCGTCGCAGATCATTTGCATCAGCTTCGCTTCGTCCGTAATCTTGTTGTATTTTCTTATCAGCATTTTGAATGTTCTGAATCATGGCAAAAACTTCTGCCCATTATCTTTATTTGTTGGGTTGAATCGCTTTGTTGAAGATAATTTGTGTTTGAATTCGTCCGGCACTGTTTTATTTTTCGTCAGACTTTAGCCACACTACTTTTTGTTCCGGCACATGATTTTGCCCGATAATGTGTTTGTACAGCTCCGGCCGTCGTGCCTGTATGTAGCGGTATCCGCCGGCCTGGCAAAGTTTTCCGGGCGAGAGTGTGGCCGTCACCAACTCATTGTTGAACGAGCGGCATTCGGCTATTACATCGCCAAAAGGATCGATAATCATTGAGCAACCATTCTTTAGCTGATTGTCGTCCATACCAATCGGGTTTGAGAATACGGCATAAATACCGTTGTCGTAGGCCCGTGCCGGGAGCCACTTCATCAGCCAGCCTCTCCCCTTCATTCCGTCGAATTCCAGCCGCAGCGAAGTCGGATCGAGCTCGCGGTTCTCCCACAATTTGGGATCTACAAAACCGGCACCCGGCCTGGTTGAAGGCGTACACATGGTTACGTGTGGCATAAAAATGACATCGGCCCCCAAAAGCCGGGTGGCCCGCACATTTTCGATAACGTTGTTGTCGTAACAAATCAGTATGCCGCATTTCCATCCCTTGATTTCAAATACACAATAGCTGTCGCCGGCGGTTAAATGCGGATTAATAAACGGATGTAACTTGCGGTATTTGGCTACCAAACCGTTTGAATCTACGCATACATAGGCCTTGTACAGGTTCTCCTGTTTGTCTTTTTCAAACAGTCCGGCCAAAACCACGATGTTATTCTGCCTGGCTATTTGGGTTAATCTTTCAATGCTGGAGCCTTCGGGTATCAATTCGGCCAGGTCGAGCATCTGGTTGCGCGAAAGCTTCCGGGCAAAAGTATAGCCGGTAACCGAGCATTCGTGAAAAGCGATAACATCCGATCCTTCCTGCGCTGCCTTTTGAGCCAGGCTTTCGATCACCGAAAGATTGTAGTTTTTATCGCCACTCTTGTTTTCGAACTGGGCAGTTGTGATTTTTATTGGTTGCATGGAGTAATTATTTCAATAGTATTCCTTTTTTTACGCTATCATTCAGAAGATCTTCTGCGAACTCCCACAATTCTTTGGAGCCGTTTCGTATCGCTTTTTTCTTCTCATAAACCGTTTCATATTTTACGCCGAATTCTTTCCACGTTCCTCCGTTATTGGACGTATGTTTGGCCGATCTTAGTTCTTCCGCTGTATTCTCGTGATTTTTATTTTCATCGTAAATAAATGTGTCTCCGGCATCAATCTCAACAATATCGTGTATGAGCACCATTTTTATGACTTTACACAAATCAATTTTCTTAATAAACTCTATCTGCTTTTGTAAATCCTCCTTTGTCATATTTCTTCTCCTTTTTTTGTTGATAGCGTCTTGTCATATTCCAAATTTAGTCAGATAAAAACAGCATCACTTATTTCATCTTGCATCTAGTTCTATACTTCCGGTAAGTCAGTATGATAATATGTTGTTGGCTTCCTCTTATTTTTCGTTTTCTGGGTGTACTAACGAAAGTAAATACACCATAAATATCTTTATCAGAAAAGCTATTTCTTCATCGCTTCTTGCCTTAATTCCCTGGGCATCTTCTCGATTGCGTACCGCAAAGCCGTTCGCGGCATTACTGCCTTTTTCTGCATCACATACTCAAAAACCCTTTGCTGATCGTACTGACTGGCAGCTTTTAACATCCATCCGTAACCTTTCTGAACCAGATCGTCGGTATCAAGTAACAGCAAATCGGCAATTTCGAAAATATCGGAATGAAACCGTCCTTTCCGTGCAGGAATGATGAAGGTAACGGCTGCCGCACGGCGCATCCACCGGTTTTCGGATTGGGTAAAGGTTTTCAACTCCTGCACACAATCGGGGTACATTTTCACAAACTCAGCCAGCGAATGGTTGCAAAAGGTATCGCACGAAGCCCAGTTGCTGATGTAGGAATCCACCCAATGCCGGAACAGCTTAAAATCATCGGGCTGAAACTGCTTTCGAAGCGCATATGTCCAGTTACAGGCAATAAACGACTCTTCAATCATTCCCGATTGCCACAGCGTTTCGTTAAGGGCAAATATTTCGGCTTTGGGCAGGTGTTTTATATCGGCAAAGCATTCCTTGCTGATCTTTTGCACCACAGCAGTTTTAACGCCGTAAAAACGAATGGTTTCCTTGAAAAAGCGCTGGCTGTTTTTTTGGGTGTTTTCGTCGGCACTTTGCAGCAAACGCTCCCGAACGCGGTTAATTATTTCATGCATAGTTGATGTTTTAGTTGAAAGTCTGTTACTTCTTTGCAAAAGTAATGCTTTTATTAACCTGGAAGCTTTTAAAATTGGGGTATTTCTTCCAGGTTTTTATCCCAGTTGGCTTTATAGGTCAGAAAAATATGTCCCTTGGGTTGTATCGGAACATCGGTATTGAGACTTCCCGCAGGCACTACCAGCAAAGCTCCTTCCATTTGAGTGTTGGGCAGTGCCGAGCCGCAGTTGGTACAAAACGCTTTAACGTGTTGTGTTGATTTGTATTGAAAAGACTTGACGTTATCCCCGCCCGAGATTCATTTGATGGTAGCGATTGACGAAAACAAATTCGCGGCGTGCGCCGAGCCCGTATCTTTTCTGCACCACTTGCAATGGCAAAGAAAGAAATCCTCAAAATCGCCGTGTTGCTAATGCACAACAACTTCTCTTTCAGGATAAAAGTTGACAACAAAAAATTTAGGACTATCTGATACAAACATGCAATCTCGCCGGGATTGTTAATGCCGGACTTTTGCCCTCCCCCTGGCCCCTCTAAAAAACAAACAGGAGCAAATAATAAATACCCGCTCCTGTCCTATTTTCGCTCCAAAAGTAAATACAACTTTACTTATGCTCTCGTTCCTGGTGTTGTTCGTGGTTATGATCGTGGCCGGCTTCCTTTGCGTGGGCCACTATTTTTTCGTACTCTTTCTGACTGATCTTTTCGGCTCTGTAGCCCTTTTTCTCCACAGCTTTGGCCATGCTTTCGTCACTGCTTTTACCTTCTTTGTACTCTACCATAATGGTATTCGAAACATGGTCTACCTTCAGGTCTTTCACCCCTTTCTCAAATTTCAGGTACTCAGAAAGCGTTTTTTCGCAATCAGAACAGTCCATGTTGCTTTTAAAACAAACAACTTTGTTTCCCTTTTTTTGCGCGTAAAGCGGTCGGGTGGCAAAGCCTGCCAGCAACACGATGGTAAGGATCAATAGTTTTTTCACTTGAATATATTTTAGATTAAATGTTCATTTTTAATACTTTACAAAAATCAGTTAGGTTGTCGAAATTTTCACTTTCATGCTCAAGGCAATACTCTTTTGTCCTTAACTGAT